>DAOUQU010000279.1 GCA_030625445.1 Gammaproteobacteria bacterium | reverse complement strand
ATCAAATAAAATGATAACCAGGGTCGTGTATGCGTTGCAGGCTGCTTCCTTTCTGTTTGGAATCACAGTTTTTATTGCTGTGATTCTGAATTATGTAAAGAAATCGAGTGTGCAGGGGAGCTGGCTTGAATCGCATTTTCGCTGGCAGATCAGAACATTCTGGTTCAGCCTTTTATGGTCAGTTATCGGTTTTATTACGTTCTATATTGGCGTGGGGTATCTGATTCTCGGTGCAGATATGATCTGGGTGATTTACAGAATCGTGAAGGGCTGGTTGCGCCTGGAGGATGGCAAAGAGATGTATGTTTGAGAGAATACCTACAGTAATCCGCCAGGCTCTTTCTAATCTATTTCGGAGCGTGTTTCGTCAGGGAATAACGCAGTGAGCATAACAGCACTACGTTCAGGCGGCTGATATATGCGGAGCGTTACATCCACAGGCTGCCAAAGGGAACAGCATGCATATTTTCCCCGAAGGATGCGATGTGTTCTCCACTGTAGAGGAGAATGCCGCTGAATGATCGATCACCGGCCAGGGTGTTTTTGAACCACTTCAGATGCTTGAAATCTTTCGCGCCGATATTGCTGCCGGATTTGATCTCTACTCCAATCATGGCGCCGTCATCGCGTTCAATCAGGAAGTCAATCTCCCGTTGTTGACGATCTCTATAGTGCCAAAGTTCATATAAACCATCGGCGGCATCGATCTGCGCTGCAAGTTCGTTAAAAGCAAAGGTCTCGATGAGTTTCCCTGCGCGATCCGTATCAAAGCGAATTTGATCCATATGCCAGCCGAGCAGGGACGTCATCAGTCCGCTATCCGTCATAAACAACTTTTCCTGTTTTCCGACACGGTCATAATCAGTGCGTGTCCATGGCTTAACGCGCTCGATCAGGTAGAGCGATTCCAGCGCATTGATATAGGCGTTCAACGCCTGATTTTTTAAGGAGAGTGTGCTGCCTATCTGCGTGGCATTCATGAATTTGGATGACCATGCGGCCAATATCCTGACGAGCTCCTGCATCTGATTCAGGCGGTGAATGCGGGTGATGTCCCTCAGGTCGCGCTCCAAAATGGCATTGATATAATCGATGTGCCAGCGTTTGCGCCTGCGGCCATCTAAAAGAAGCGCCTCTGGAAACCCGCCTGCGCCAGCCATTTCTATGAGAGTGTCTTTATCACGGTGTGTCGCAGGGGTTTCAAGCGCACCGGAAAAGGCGCGGTCAATAAAATGTGGTGCAGTTTTCTGTAGTTCGCCTTGTGTGAGTGGTCGAAGACGCAATTTGCTAATCCGTCCAGCAAGTGATTCCTGCGCTCCGGGCAAGGCCTGTATATTTGTTGAGCCTGTGAGTAGATATTGACCCGCACGGGTATCGTCATCGACGGCTTTTTTAATCGCAGGCAGCAAGTCCGGTACGCGCTGTACTTCATCGATGATCAAGGTTCGCTTGCTGTGTTTGACAAAGCCATGCGGGTCATTTTCCGCCGCTTGCTTGAGTGTTAAATCATCCAGTGTGCGATATTCGGTATCCTCATCCACTAACTCTTTTGCCAGTGTGGTTTTACCGCATTGACGCACACCTGAAAGCAGGAGGACGCGACGGGTAGACATCGCCTCTTGTATATTCTCTTTCTGCCAGCGTGGGTATTTGTCGTTCATAGGTCACCATTCATATTCCTTGGTATATATTGCGCTAATACAGTGAAATAAATCAAGCGAATTCTATGATTTATATTAAGCGAATAGCATGAAAAAGCAGCTTTTTTATCCCGATTTGCAATGCGGTATTGCATCCGCCTTGAACTGCAAGAATTCCAGCAGTTTTCCACTCATTGGGCATCCACAGGGTGACAGCTTCTAACCAGAGCATCTGGACATCCCTGCTGCACGTAGTGCCGGGCAGTATGGCAATATCTATCCCGGATGAACTGAAACCAGAAATTATTGAAATCGATATGCGAGAGCGGTTCATCCTGATTGATGGTTTCCGTCGACCGGATCTGGTCGGGGGGCTTGCCGAGTTTGTTGAATCGGCAGCTGGATTTTCCGTGCTTGAACTGCCGTTACTATTCGAACTTCTTGATGCTTTTGGGCAGAAGCTATTGTGGGCTGCTGTGGGCTGGTTTCTTGAAACCTATCGCGCAACTTTTTTTGTCAGTGATGGCGATCTCGCATTGATCAACAAACACGCGCCAAGGGCGTCGCTTTATCTTGCCAGGGTCAGCGCCCACCATCGGCCTCGGAGGGAACATCTCATGATGCCAAATGCCATCTGATAGTTGGCTGCCATCGTGGCCATCTCCAAACGTGCTTTACAAACCGTCCCTGGACGGGAGGAACAGGCGATCAGTGCTGCGTTGTATCTCCAGCGCCATGGCATTGATTCTGGCGCCGTGTTGCCTCTTCAAGATCGCCGCGAGTTCGGCCTGTTGTATCTTCAGTACTGCGAGAATATCACTGCGCATCTCGTCCCTGAAGAGGGCCTCATCGATCTCGATAAACACCTTGTCGAAGGCAAACCATGCAACTGTGCCGGCGACGATCCCGCAGACTGCGGCTAATGGGCCGCCGGGAGTGCAGACCGCG
>DAOUQU010000284.1 GCA_030625445.1 Gammaproteobacteria bacterium | reverse complement strand
CGTAGTGCAGCACATGAGCGAGGATGAACAGCAGCGCCTGATTGAAGTAGAGTGGGAGTCTGATGAGAGCGAAAGCGGAGAGTTCAAGGTCGATATTCGCGTCATTGCGCTGGATCGCAAGGGGCTGTTTCGCGATATCTCCGCGATCTTCTCGAATGAAGAGGTCGATATCACCACGGTGAGAACCCATTCGAACCCCAAAAAACAGCAGGCGGTGATGCGCTTTACGGTTGAAATCAATGATATTGTGCAACTCAAGGGTCTGCTCGAGAAACTCAACCAGAGTCCCGATGTCATCAAGGCGATGCGGGCGACTTGAATGGAGGTTTCTGGTTTTAAGTTTTAGGTTTTAGGTAAAAGAGCCGTAGGGTGTAATTTTTCTGGTTCCCACGCTCCTGCGTGGTAACCCATACCTGGATATGCATTCCCACGCAGGAGCGTGGGAACGAGGGATTTGAATCTACTGCGCGCTCTTCTGACCGCGAAATAACAATTTAAGAGAGAAGACTATGTCAAAAATCACCATCATCGGAGCAGGTTTTGCGGCGTTGACAGCGGTGCGCAAGCTGCGTGCACAGGATGTCAGCCTGGAGATCACGCTCATCGCGCCGCGTGCTGAGCTCCACTATCTGCCGGGCATCATCTGGATTCCTGCGGGGCTACGCAAGCGCAGTGATCTGGTCGTGCCGCTCGACAACTTCTTCAAACGCAAACGCGTGCACTTTTTCCAGGCCAGGGTCACTGGGCTGCGTGATGGCGGCCGGGTGGTCGAAACAGACCAGGGAGAGATCGAGAATGACGGCTTGATCATAGCTACAGGTGGCCGTTTTATCAAAAAGCTGCCGGGCATCGAAAATGTCATCACCCCCTGTGAGGGGATTACGGCTGCGGAGAAGATCCGTGATCGCCTCAAAGAGATGCAGGGGGGAACCATTGCGATCGGGTTCAGCGGCAATCCCAAAGAGCCGAGCGCCATGCGCGGCGGGCCGATGTTTGAGTTTCTGTTTGGCATCGACACCCAACTGCGGCTGGAAAAACGGCGTGACAAATTCAAGCTGATATTCTTCAGTCCCGCAGCCAATCCCGGCAATCGACTTGGCCCAAAGGCGGTCGACGGTTTGCTCAAAGAGATGGAGAAGCGCGATATTACCACCCACCTCGGTCATAAGATGAAAAGCTTCGAGAATGACAGGGTGGTGACCGAGGGTGGAGAATTCAGCGCCGACCTGATTCTCTTCATGCCGGGCATGACCGGCAACAAGTGGTTCGACAATAGCGAGTTGCCGCGCTCGGACGGCGGCCTCATTCGCGCCGACAGGCATTGCAAGGTCGAGGGCATGGAGCGGGTCTATGTGGCCGGCGATTCAGGCAGCTTCCCCGGACCCGACTGGATGCCGAAGCAGGCGCACATGGCTGATCTGCAGGCAGCAGCAGCCTCTAAAAACCTGCTCGCTGAAATGAAGGGGGAGGCTGCAGATGCAACCTTCAAGGTTGAGCTGGTGTGCATCGTCGACACCCGTGACCGCGGCATCCTGATTGCAAGAAACGAGAAGCGCACCCTGATGCTGCCCTCGTCGCGCCTGTTCCACTGGCTCAAACGCGGTTTTGAGTTGTGGTATCTCAGGGAGTATAGATAGGTTTTAGGTTTTAGGTTTTAAGAGTCGTAGGGTGTCAATAAGCGGAGCGCATTGCACCGAAAAGTGGTGGGATGCGCTCCACTTACGCCACCCTACGGGGTTGTATTATCGTGGTCAGAAGAGCACTCCTACATTGCCGTGGACAAATCTTGTAGGAGCGGTCTTCTGACCGCGATTTTCTGGAATCTACAACAATAACTTGATGGAGACACCAACCGATACCACCACCAGCAGTGGCCGTATCAGGCGTGCTCCATGTCGCACTGCCAGGTGAGAGCCGGCATAGGCGCCGATCATCTGCCCGACGCCCATGGCAAGGCCGACGACCCACACAATCTTGCCACTCAGCAGAAACACCAGCAGCGCCACCAGGTTGCTGGTGAAGTTCAGCAGTTTTGTCCCTCCAATCGCCTGCGGAAGTGAATAGCCGAGCAGCAGCACAAACGCCAGCGTGAAAAAAGAGCCTGCGCCGGGTCCGAAGAAGCCGTCATAAAATCCCACGCTGAAACCAATGACCACAGAGAAGGGCAGCAAATTGATGCGCTGCGAGTGCTGGCGGCCATTCATGCGCGGCGAGAAGAGAAAGTAGAGTGCGAAGCAGATCAGCAGCCAGGGGATGACTTGCGACAGAAGATCATTCGAGAACTGCAGTACCAGCAGGGCGCCGGCAGCGGCGCCAATCGCCGTGCAGACAACCGCGAGCAGCAGTTGCCGCGGTTTGATGAGACCGTGGCGTATGTAATTGAGGGTTGCAGTGAAGGTTCCGGCTGTGCCCTGCAATTTATTGGTCGCAAGCGCTTCGACGGGCGGCAGTCCCGCCCACAACAGGGCCGGCAGAGAGATCAGGCCGCCGCCGCCGGCAATGGCATCGACAAAACCGGCGATCACGCCAATCAATAGCAGCAGCGGGAGATCAGCAAT
>DAOUQU010000174.1 GCA_030625445.1 Gammaproteobacteria bacterium | reverse complement strand
TGGCATTTATTTGTTTCTCCCGACAAGGAAAAATACAGGATTGGGTTGGAATTATACGATTTCGGCCTCGTAGCCGGCATCTTTGACTGCAGAGATCAACACTGCATTATCTGCGTTGCCTGTAACTTTGGCGGCTCCCGGCTCCAGGGTCACTTCCACGCTCTCTACGCCGGAGACGCTTTCAAGCGCCTTTTTTGTATGCATGACACAGTGGTTGCAAGTCATGCCGGTTATTTTCAGGTGGATCACATCACTCATGGGGGGTTCCTCTCTTCGGTTTAAATTGTTGGTTTGAACAGCCTCAGCCGGTTGGCGTTGACCACCACGGTAACCGATGACATCGCCATGGCGAAGCTGGCGAACATTGGATTGAGCAGCCATCCAGTCAATGGAAAAAACACTCCGGCGGCTAGGGGAATGCCGATGACATTATAGATAAATGCTCCGAAGAGATTTTGTTTAATATTACCCAGGGTGGTGCTGGAGATGGCGATGGCGTTGCTGACATTCATCAGTGAATCGCCTGCGAGGGTGATGTCGGCGCTCTCTATGGCAACATCAGTACCGCTGCCAATAGCGAAACCCGTATCGGCCTGCGCCAGAGCCGGGGCGTCATTGACACCGTCTCCCACCATGCCAACCTTGTGCCCCTGCTGCTGCAGATCACGAATCACCTCGAGTTTCTGCTCGGGCAGCAGCTCGCTGAAAATCGTATTGACGCCCAGCGACTCCCCGACTGCCTTTGCCGTCGCCTGGTTATCTCCGGTGCACATCACCACCTGCAAGCCCTGGCGATGCAGCTCCCTGATGGCGGCAGCGCTCTCTTTGCGAAGCGGGTCCTTGAGGATCAGCAGACCCAGCAGGTTATCGCTATTGGCCAGCCAGATGGGGGTTCCGCCCTGGCTGGCCTGCTGCGCAGCAATTTGCCGCCAGTCATCATCCATTGCAATGCTCTGCTCCGCCAGCAGTTGCGCATTGCCGAGAACATAGCGTTGGCCGTCAATCTCACCCGAAATTCCGCGACCGCTGATCGCCTGGAAATCATCACAGGGAAGCGCTTGAATAGCCCGCTGCTGTGCGCTGCGGACGACCGCCTGTGCCAGCGGGTGCTCCGAGCCGCTCTCCAGACTGAGCGCAAGCTGGATCAGTCTGTTGTCATCATGCTCAGCATCGATCACGTGGATATCAGTCACTGCCGGCCGCCCTTCGGTGAGGGTGCCGGTCTTGTCCACCACCAGGTGCGTAATGTGGGCCGCGCTCTGCAGCGCATCGCTGTTGCGAATCAACATCCCCAACTGCGCCGCGCGCCCTGTGCCAACCATGATGGCAATCGGCGTAGCCAGTCCCAGGGCGCAGGGACAGGCGATCACCAGCACCGCGATCCCTGCGGTCAGTGCGTAGGCAATCTGCGGCTCCGGACCAAACAGGCTCCAGGCGATGAATGTCACCATCGCGATAACAATGACAGAGGGCACGAAGATGGCGGAGACCTTGTCCACCAGCTGCGCAATTGCCGGCTTGCTGAGCTGCGCCTGTTTGACCATGCTGACGATAGCCGCGAGCGTGGTCTCCTTCCCCAGGCGGGTGACGCTGTAGAGCAGCGTACCGCCCTGGTTGCCGGCGCCGCCCGTCACTTCATCGCCGGGCTGCTTGGGAATACTCTTCGACTCGCCCGTTAGCATGGACTCATCCACACTGGAACTCCCCTCGATCACCTCGCCGTCGATGGGGATGGTCTCGCCCGGTTTTACCCGGATGCGGTCTCCCCGCTGCAGCAGCGAGACCGGAACCACAACCTCCCCACCTTCGCGTACGACCAGCGCCGACCTGGGAGCCAGCTGCACCAGCGCGCCGATAGCCTGGCTGGTGACGCGTTTGGCGCGGGTTTCCAGGGCGTGACCCAACTGTAGAAATGCGAGGATGGCGACCGATGCATCCAGGTAGAGATGATTGCCTCCGCCGGGAATAAAGTCAGGATTGATGATAATGATCACCGAAGAGATCCATGCGGCAGCAGTGCCCAGCGCCACCAGGGTATCCATATTGGAAGAGAGATGCTTTGCCTGCTTAATGGCGGTGCGGTAGTAGCTGGCACCGCTGAACCACATGGTAAAGAGACAAAACAGCGCCATGACACCCCAGAACAGCTGGCCTGCACCTGCACTCAACTCAGGAAACAGACCGCTCATTTCACCTGCCATCAACATCACGGCAACGCTCCCCGCCAGCAGAGCCCGTTGCCAGGAGCGGCGGATTTCCCGCTCCGCCTCCTCTGCCTGGGCCAGGTAGGGGTCTTCGAACTGCTCCTCCAGGGATGCCTCATTACCGGCTTCCCTGAGTTGCAGCAGCAGGTCTGCGGGATGCTGTCGGGTGGTGAGCTCCACCCTTGGCCAATGATTCTGCACATCACTGCCCAGACGTGCGAGCAGCGCATCCAGATTGCCATCAGGCTCGCCCTGGAATTGCAGAACAAGTTGGTCAGACGGCAAATGCTTCTCAATCAGAGCGGCGTCATAGCCCTGGTCGATAATGGCGTTGACGACGGCCGCCGGATCGCCGCCAACAACCCGGGCGTGTTTTTCAACCAGGTTGACCTGCGCCAGCGACACGCCTTGTACTGAATTTATCGCCCGCTCTACGGTCGCCACACAGGAGGCACAGGTCATGTCGCTAATAGTGACCAGGTAAGTTGCATCTTCATCTGCGGCAGAAGTTTTGTCAGCGGAGTGATCAGCAGGCTGACCTGTGGAATCATCTGCCGATGATGAATCAGGTATGGGACAGCTGGCAGGTATTTCAGTCTGTGGGTGCGCCTCATAACCCGCCCCCCCGATCGCCTCGATCACAGCATGCGGAAGCCCTCCTTTCACCTCGACACTGCCGGCATCCAGATCAACACTGGCCTCAGCCACACCGCTCACACCCAACACCGCCTTTTGCACAGCATTAACACAGTGCTGGCAGCTCATCCCCTCGACACTGATCAGGTAGGGCGCATCTTTGTACTGAACGTCGGCTTCACTATTTGACATGGTTCAATCTGGATATTTCGACATCTCTACTATACACGGACTCATAAATTGACGAATGCAGAGGAGAACAAACCACAACGATCATGCTCTCCATCTTGATATCACTTTATGCTTGCAATAGCAGTTAGTTGCGATATCATTTACCTCATGAACAGCAAGCATAGAAAAACCCTCAAGATAATCTTCACCGATCCGATTAATGGCAACATTGAATGGCGCAAGATCGAGGCAGTATTTCTAGCTCTTGGAGCTTCCCGTACTGAAAGGGCTGGTTCTGCTGTCAGCTTTATATTGAATGACATCCGGGTGGATTTCCACCGCCCCCATCCTGATAAAGAGGCGTTGCGGTATCGTGTAAAAGATGCTCGCAAGTTTCTGGAGCATGCAGGTATGACACTATGAACATGATGAAATACAAGGGTCACATTGCCCACATAGAATATGATGATGACGACCACATTTTTGTCGGCCATCTCGCTGGCATCAAGGATATTGTTGGCTTTCACGGAACAACGGTCAACGAGCTGGAAATTGCGTTCCATGAATCCGTCGACAATTACATCGCCATCAGCGAGGAGACAGGAAGAGCCGCACAAAAGCCCTATTCCGGCAAGTTGATGCTGCGGGTTTCACCGGATATTCATGCGGCAGTGGCCACTGCTGCCCAGGTGCATGGAAAGAGCATCAACCAGTGGGCTTCTGATATTTTGGGTAAGGCCGCTCACATTTAGGAGTTGTCCATTAGACTCCATGTATTAATTTGCTACGTCATTTCAAGGTGATTAATACATGAAGCCTGATGTATTAGCCAAAAAGGGTTGGTAATAAGAGTCAAGCGTTTATGAAGCAGAAACCATGAATATGTCTCCTAATCTTGTTTTTTCATTCAGGACATTGCAGGAACATCAGCATGTAGCGAAAGCTTCGTAACTGCGGTTACCCAGTTTTTGTACAGGAGAGAGCCATGAATTCTCTACAAAGATATTTTTGTGTTGCCATCATATTGGCAGGTACGCTTCTGCTGCACCCTCTTACTGCGATAGCAGGTTGCACGGCAGTCCCATGGGATTCGGAGGTGTCCTATGTTCGCGGGGATATTGTTACTTACGGCAACTCTGAATGGCGGGCAAAAAGGAATACTCTGGG
>DAOUQU010000044.1 GCA_030625445.1 Gammaproteobacteria bacterium | reverse complement strand
GCTTCCTGCATCATCTTCTCTTCGCGCTCAAAATGGTATTTGGTATAGGCAACCACCTCTTCCAGGGCCTCTTTCTCAAACTCCTCCCCCGTCTGGTAATGAACAGCCGTCTGCAGGTGGTTGATCAGAGTCAGGAGTTTTTTGTGGTCGTTGTCCAGTGAATCGACGCCCACGCTGTATTCATCTTTCCACACCGCAAAGTGACGGCTTTCACTGCGCCTCATGAATACAGGTATGGCGATCAGTGCGGCCACCAGCAACCAGGGAACGGGATGCGCTGCGCCCAAAGCGATAAAGGTCAGGAACGCCGCAACCAGCAAAGTCCCGACAAGTAAAACCAGCAACAACATTTTTGTATTTCTACCCATTATTCACTCTCTCAATTTGTAAGGTAATCCTCTTTCCAGCATACCAGTGTGAAAAAGAGATCATCAGAGCATTTTCCTGAATAGTTGATCTAAATCAATTTTTCACTACAATCAACTAGAAGCTTGACCCAAGTCAATGAGAGAATAGCAGTCTCTTCATAAAATTTAAACACTAGCGTGTCTGCCACGAGCGGACAGGTGATGATTCCCACAACAGAGCTTTCCATTAGGAGATAAGCAATGACGAAAAATAGACGAATCGGTGCTGTATTAACCGGTGCAATCAGTTTGGCCCTTGCCGGCGTGTCGTTTCAGGCATCCGCAGAAGCAGCCAAGCAGCCAACACTGTCCGAAGCTGATTTCGAAACAGCCAAGAGCTTGTACTTTCAGCGTTGCGCCGGTTGCCATGGTGTATTACGTAAAGGCGCCACCGGTAAGAATCTGGAGCCCAAAGAGACCCTGGAAAAAGGCCAGGAGCGTCTGGAAAAGATTATCACCCTGGGTACAGAAGGCGGCATGAACAATTTCGACGATATCTTCTCGAAGGAAGAGATCAGCCTGCTGGCAACCTATATCCAGATCGATCCACCCGTTCCACCTGAAATGTCACTCGCCCTGATGAAGGAGCGTCACGTCGTTCATGTCGATCCCAAGGATTACCCCACAAAGCCGATGCATGACCGCAACTGGCAGAACTTCTTCCTGGTTATCGAGCGTGACGTCGGCAAGATAGCAATTATCGATGGCGACAAAAAAGAAGTCTTTGCACGCATTGATACAGGTTATGCGGTACATGTACTCAAGACAACAGAGCATCACGACACCCTCAAGGCGAAAGATCCGGGACGCTTCTGGTATGTCATGGGCCGTGATGGCATGATGACCAAGGTCGACCTGTGGCAGACCCCTGATAAAATGAAGGTCGCCAATGTTCAGGTTGCCTATGATGCGCGTGACGTTGCCGTATCAGGCGATGGCAAGTACGTGATCGGCGGCGCCTACTGGCCTCCGCATTTCGTCATTCTCGATGCCGAAACCATGATGCCGCTGAAAGTGGTCTCTACCCGCGGTACTAATGTCGATGGCGAGTATGTCAACGAATCGCGCGTGGCTGCTATTTATGACACGCCGATGGCTCCAACCTGGCTGGTTGCCGCGAAGGAGCTGGGGCAGATGTGGCAGGTGGACTATTCAGATCTTGACAACCTGAAGATCACCCAGATCAACTCCGCCAAGTACCTGCATGACGGCTTCTTTGACCCGACCGGTCGCTACTTTCAGATCGCGGCCAACGCCTCCGACAAAATGGTGGTGATCGATACCAAGACGCAAAAACTGGAAGCCATGATCGATGTGGACAAGAAGCCGCATCCGGGTCCCGGCGCGAACTGGAACGATGAAAAGTGCGGTCCTGTCGGCGGAACCACCCACCTGGGTGTTGGCAAGGTGACTGTATGGGGCAATGATCCCGCAGGTCATAAAGACCAGGCGTGGAAAATCTGCTACGAAGTCGAAACAGACGGCCCCGGCGTGTTCCTGCGCACACATCCCAACTCAGACTACGTTTGGGCTGACCAGACCAAGCATCCTGAGCCTGAAGTACAACAAAGCGTTCAGGTCATCGACAAGAAGACGCGTGAAATTGTCAAGACCATTCAGCTGACCGATGTTGAAGGTTATGCGGCAGTCCATTTCGAGTTCAACAAGGATGGCACTGAAGTTTGGGCCTCTGTATGGAACCGTAAGGACAGCAAAAAACCCAATGGTGAGATCATCATCTTCGATGCCAAGACACTCGAAGAGAAGGCTCGCGTCAAGGGGCTTTACGCACCGACCGGTAAATTCAACGTCTACAATCGTGTTAACCACGTAACTTAAAGAAGTAGAAACTCAGGCGGACACAGAGTCATAGCACTGTGTCCGCCTTTTTTCTAAATCGAAGGGGAGAATTGAGATGGCGACAGATATGAAAAAACCCGGACTGTTTTCACGCCGGGTAACAAAAGGCGCCACCATCGGTGCTGCACTGCTGTTCTTTATTCTCGGCATCCTCTTCTGGGGTGGGTTTAACACCGCCATGGAAGCCACCAACACCCTGGAATTCTGCATCTCCTGCCATGAAATGAAAGATAACGTCTATCAGGAGTACAAACCAACCATCCACCACTCGAACCGCAGCGGTGTACGCGCAACCTGTTCCGATTGTCATGTCCCCAAGCCCTGGATTCACAAGATGGTGCGCAAGATCCAGGCAAGCAAAGAGGTCCTGCACAAGATTACAGGACTCATCGATACCCCTGAAAAATTCAACGAACATCGCCTTGTAATGGCAAAAAGTGTCTGGAAGACGATGAAAGCGACGGATTCACGTGAATGCCGCAACTGCCACAACTTTGAATCCATGAACCCTGCTTTTCAGAAGCCGCGGGCGCGCAAACAGCATTTGAACGCATTCGAAACAGGTCAGACCTGCATCGACTGTCATAAAGGCATCGCCCACAAGAATGTGCGTGACCAGCTGACGGATGAAGAGATCGAGGAGTTGGAAAAGCCCAATCCCGCCTTTATCCGCAAAGTACCGCAGCTCTATCTGGACGGACTGAAACAGGTCGAACAGAAAGAGAAGGAAGCTGCAGATAAAGAGACCGCAGAAAAAGCGAAACTCAAAGAGAAGAAAAAGAGAGCCAAGGCGGAGACCCAAAAACGCATCGACAAAGCCGTCGATGATGCTGTCGACAAAGCAGTCAAGGCCGCACTGGCTAGCGCCGCTGCTGCCGCTGCACCTGTTGCAGCAGCACCTGCAGTTGAAGAAGCCCCACAAGCCGAAGCAGCTCCTACTGAAGCAGCTGCCCCAGCCGCTGCATCAGCCGGCGGTGATATAGACTGGAGCAACGCTCCCGTGCGTGATATCACCCTCTTTTATCCCGGCCAGTCTTCGATGGAGTGGATGCTTACCGGCAAGGATCATGGTGGAGCTCGCCCCTTCATTAAATTAGGCGACCGCTGCTTTACCTGTCACGACAAAGAAGCGGACAAGATGGGAGAGAAGATCGTCACCGGAGAGAAACTGGAGCCTGAGGAGACCCTGATTCCCGGCAAGCGCGGCAGCATCCCTGTCGCCGTACAGGCCATGCATGATGATGAGAACCTCTACATGCGCTTTGAGTGGGAGAACAGCGAACATACTCCAGCCCCCTTTGTTGACGGCGGCAAGATGGATCCGGACAACCCCATGAAACTCGCCATCATGTTTGCCACTGATGATGTCAAATATGCAGCACAGGCCGGATGCTGGGGAACCTGTCATCATGATCTCGACACCATGCCTCATAATCCCGGTGAAAAGGTCACCAAATACATCACCGAAAGCCGCAGCAAGGTCGAGATCAAGGGCAGGCGCGGCAAAAAACGCGGTGGCTGGGATAAACGTAAAGAGGATGCCGAGATCCAGAGCGAAATGGATCAGGGCCACTTTATGGATCTCCTTCGCTACAAATCAGGAAAGAGTGAAAGCGAAGATGGTCATATCCTCGCTGACCGCGTCATGGATGGCGGTCATGGCTCTGCATTCAATGCCTCTCTAGATGGCGACACCTGGGTGGTCGAAATGAAGCGCAAGCTGCAATCCGACAAACCCGGTGATGTCAGCATGACGCTGGACAAGATCTATAACTTCGGCTTTGCCATCCATGACGACTACACCAGTGCGCGTTTCCACCATGTGTCACTGGGTTACCTGCTTGGTTTTGATAATGACAGTGACAAAGTCGAAGTGAATGCAGTAAAGCGTTA
Organism: Gammaproteobacteria bacterium; assembly: GCA_030625445.1. GTDB lineage: Bacteria > Pseudomonadota > Gammaproteobacteria > Chromatiales > Chromatiaceae > Sva-25. Next base: position 5,322 of record DAOUQU010000044.1, on the reverse strand, counting down.
GTTTTGCGTTACATCTCAACAACTTTGTGCATTGATAGAGTCCGTGCAGGATCAGGATCTGCTTATCAGGGACGCGTGAATACATCCATGTAAGCTCTGATAAAACATCCCTGTTTTCGACCGCCATGGATGGCGGAAGTGCCGAAAATGCAGGAGTAGTTGTTCGGCGGAAGCCCTGAAAAGCAAATCCAAATCCTGCTTCCCTGCACGAAGATATTGAATCTTTCTCAGACCCGAGTAAAGTTGCTGATTTAACACTGCAAATAATAATTATGAAAATCATTCTGCCATTATTATTAACTTTCTTGTCCTGCTCAGCACTGGCTGCCACCACGCATGATGTCGGGATCTTCAAATTCAAATTCCTGCCCGCCGAGATCTCCATCGAGGCCGGAGACACCATCCGCTGGACAAACAAGGAGAAACGCCAATACCACAGCGTGTGGTTTGAACAGCTTGGAGAGAAGGAGCCGGACTATCTCTTTCCCGGTGACTTCTATGAAAGAACCTTCGATGAGGCAGGCGACCTCCCCTACCGCTGCGGACCACATCCCAAAATGACAGGGATTGTGCATGTCACAGGTGCAGGCGAAAACAAAACCTCTCCCGGCAATGCACAAGAGACAGCTCCCCCGAATGAAATCACCGAGTCACGCCGTACAGAGATACTCTATATCCTGAAACACGACTGCGGCTCCTGTCACGGCATGACTTTGCAGGGCGGCCTCGGCCCCTCGTTAAAACCTGACGCGCTCGAAAAGCTCACGCAAGAGCAAGTCGCTGTCACCATCAACCATGGCCGCCCCGGCACGCCTATGCCGCCATGGAAACCGTTTTTCAGCGAACAGGAAGCCAATTGGCTGGCGCAGCATCTGAAACAGGGAACAGCAGAAACAGAGGAGCATCAAGAATGAAAAGGCTAATTTCTCTATTGTTACTATTTTTCACAATGGCAGCAGCGCATGCCCAGGAGAGCTGTGAACTGCGCGGCACAGGCGATCTCGGCATAATTGTCGAACGTGCAAGCGGCAGTGTTCAGGTCGTCGATACCAGCGCCCGCAAAACCCTCTTCAAAATCGAAGAGCTGGGCGACCTCTCCCACGCCTCCGCCGTCTACTCCCGCGATGCGCGTTATGCCTATATCTTCGGCCGCGACGGCGGCCTGAGCAAAATCGACATCCTCTGCGGCAAGCTTGTAAAGCGCATCGTGCAGGGAGGCAATAGCATCGGCGGCGCCATCTCCCAGGATGGCAGCCTCATCGCCGTTTCAAACTATGAGCCAGGCGGAGTCAAGATATTTTCCTCGGATGACCTCAGCCTGGTTGCGGACATCCCGGCGACAAAAGTCAGCGGCGGGAAGAATTCCAAGACCGTCGGGCTGGTCGATGTCCCCGGACAACGTTTTGTCTTCAGCCTCTATGACAGCGGAGAGATCTGGATCGTGGAGATGCGCGACCCAAAAAATCCCAGCATACAACGCTTTGAAAAAATCGGTGTTCAGCCCTATGACGGCCTGGTGACGCCGGATGGACGCCACTATATCGCCGGCCTGTTCGGAGAAGACGGCATGGCATTGCTGGATCTGTGGCATCCGGAAAAAGGCGTGCAGCGCATCATGGACCACTACGGGCGCGGCGAGCAAAAGCTGCCTGTCTACAAGATGCCGCATCTGGAAGGCTGGGCGATGGCTGGAAACCGCGCTTTTCTTCCCGCCGTAGGTCATCATGAGGTGCTGGTTGTAGGGAGCAATGATTGGAAGCAGCAGGCGCACATCAAGGTTCACGGACAACCTGTGTTTGTCATGGCAAGGCCGGATGGACGACAAATCTGGGTCAATTTTGCCTTTCCCGACAATGACACCATTCAGGTCATCGATACTGAAACCCTGAAAATCATCAAAACCCTGAAACCCGGTAAAGGTGTGTTGCACATGGAGTTTACCCCGCGTGGCGAGGCTGTGTGGATGTCAGTGCGTGACGAGGATCAAATACAAATCTTCGACACCGAAACCCTGGAGTTGCTGGCGACCCTGCCGGCGGCGAAGCCCAGCGGCATCTTTTTTACCTCGCGCGCACATAAAACGGGGCTGTGACGATCATGGATCCATTGGAACAGGCACTGCTCAATGATTATCAGCGGGACTTCCCACTGCAGAGTAGGCCCTTTGCACAGATTGCCAGGGCGCACAATAGAGATGCAGCCACCATTCTTCAGCTGTTGGAAAAGCTGAAAAAAACAGGTTTAATCACCAGGGTTGGCCCCGTATTCCGTCCCAATACGATCGGCGTCAGCACCCTGGCCGCCATGGAAATTCCCGAGAGCAAGCTGGAAGCTGTAGCAAAACTCGTCAGCAACTACCCCGAAGTCAATCATAACTACGAAAGAGAACACGCATATAATCTCTGGTTCGTCGCTACTGCCCCTGATCAACAGCATCTTGAGGATACTTTGCTGAGTATTGAGAAATTGACCGGCATTGCTGTCATGCGTTTGCCGCTGGTCAGGGAGCACCATATCGACCTGGGTTTCAAAATGTCCCTGCATGGGAAAGAAACCTCCCCTGTCGTCAAGAAACGCATCTCTATCCCAATAACTGTCAGGCATAGCACCCAACCTGATGACGCCATACAAAAACAGCTGATTGTCGAGATCCAGTCAGGGCTTCCGCTGGTAGAACGGCCTTATGCTGAAATTGCACATAAGTTGGGTATCGATGAGCAGGAGGTGATGCGGCGCATCGAGATCATGCTCACCACAGGCGCCATACGACGCATGGGAGTTGTGGTGCGGCACCATGAACTGGGCTATCGCGCCAACGCCATGCTGGTATGGGATATCGCAGATGACCGGGTCAATGAAGTGGGAAAACAGTTGAGTGCGGTCGATTGCATTACCCTCTGTTACCAGCGCCCACGTCACCTGCCTCACTGGCCTTACAACCTCTTCACCATGATTCACGGCAAGGAGAGGCAAAACGTAGAGCAACGCATCGAAGAGATCGTGCAGCAATATGGCCTCAGCGATACACCCAGGGCAACCCTGTTCTCGCTGCGGCGATTCAAGCAGCGCGGCGCATGCTATAGTTATACGCAACCTGAAACCCACTTTCAAATAGCCAGCAATGGATGAACCACTGGACGAGATCAACCGAAACATCATCAATACATTGCAATATGGCTTTCCGATCTGTGACCACCCCTTTCGCGAAGCAGCAGCATCACTGAATATCACCGAATCCGAGTTGCTGGAACGCATCGAGGTGATGCGGGAGAATGGCATACTGACCCGTTTCGGCCCTCTCTTCAATGCAGAAGAGATGGGCGGCGCATTCTCACTCTGCGCCATGAAGGTCCCGGCAACAGAATTCGACAGTGTTGCAGAAAAGATCAATGCCCTGCCTCAGGTTGCCCATAATTACCAACGCGACCATGCGATGAATATGTGGTTCGTGCTTGCCACAGAGACTCCCGAAGAGAAGCACAAGACCATAGAGAGGATAGAGCAGCAGACAGGCTACAGGGTTTACGATATGCCCAAAGAGAAGGAGTATTTCGTCGGTCTCTATTTGAAGGTATAGCCGTCATTGCGAGCGCAGCGTGGCAATCTCGACCCCCATCAACACACTCGACCAGATTGCCGCGTCGTTCCACTCCTCGCAATGACAAAGTTGTAGGGTGACAATATGCGGTACGCATTGCACCGCAATCCCGGCATTCATCATCAAGTTGATAGTGACAAAAAACACATGAACACCGCTGACCTCGATCACCAAATTGTCGTTGCCACACAGGCCGGCCTGCCGCTTGACCCGCAGCCCTACCACCGTATTGCAGAACAACTGGGGGTAGAGGCTTCGCTGATCCAGAAGCGCATGCGGCAAATGCTGGAAGATGGGCGCATCCGCCGCATTGCCGCTGTTCCCAACCACTATAAGCTGGGTTATGTCGCCAACGGCATGTCCGTGTGGAATGTCCCGGATGAACGCATAGACGAACTCGGGGAGCAGCTAGGTGCATTGGAGTACGTCAGCCACTGCTATCGACGTCCCCGCTACTTGCCTGAATGGCCGTATAATCTGTTCGCCATGGTGCATGGAACCAACCGCAATGAGGTCATGGAAAAGGTTCGCCGGATTGCGTTATTATTGAGCGATGCAGATCGAGGTCACGAAGTCCTGTTCAGCACCAAAATTCTCAAAAAAACGGGCATGCGCTTCAAAAGTTCGACATGAGGTAAACCACAGATGTTCCGCATCAGCCAGTACATGCAACAAATCGCGCATCCCACACCACTGGGACCAAAACGCAACCCCCCCGGTCCGGTCGTCATCTGGAACCTGATTCGCCGCTGCAACCTCACATGCAAACACTGTTACTCCATTTCGGCAGACAAGGATTTCCCCAATGAACTCTCTACCGAAACCATCTTTAAAACGATGCATGATCTGCGTGAATTTGGTGTACCTGTACTGATACTGTCAGGCGGCGAACCCCTGCTGCATCCCGACATCTTCAAGATCTCTGCTTACGCAAAAGAGCTGGGGTTTTATGTCGGCCTCTCGACCAACGGTACCCTGATCGATGAAAGCAACATCCACAAAATTGCCGCCGCAAAATACAACTATGTCGGCATCAGTATCGATGGAATGCGGGAAACTCATGATCTCTTCCGCCGCAAGCAAGGCTCGTTTGATGCTGCAATGAACGGCATTCGCATGTGCCGCGACCATGGCATCAAGGTCGGCCTGCGTTTTACCATGACCCAGGACAATGCCGCCGAGTTGCCCGATCTGCTGCAGCTTATGGATGATGAAGGCATCGACAAATTCTACTTCTCGCACCTGAACTATGCCGGTCGCGGTGACAAGAACCGCAAGGATGACGTGGCTCATCAACGCACACGCGACGCTATGGATCTACTGTTTGATGCCAGCATGAAGTCGGTACAGCAGGGGCAGGAGCGTGAGTTCGTCACCGGAAACAATGATGCCGACGGCGTCTATCTGCTGCACTGGGTGCGCAAGCACTATCCTGAACATGCCGAAGCGATACAGGCGAGGCTCGAACAGTGGGGCGGCAACAGCTCAGGTGTCAATATCTCCAACATCGACAACCTCGGCAACGTGCATCCGGATACCATGTGGTGGAACTATAACCTTGGCAATATCAAGGAGCGCCCCTTCTCCGAAATCTGGACGGATATCAGCGACCCGCTCATGGCAGGATTGAAAGCCTCACCACGTCCACTGCGCGGGCGCTGCGGCCAGTGCAATTATCGCAGCATCTGCGGCGGCAATACCCGCACCCGCGCCTTTCAGATGAC
>DAOUQU010000337.1 GCA_030625445.1 Gammaproteobacteria bacterium | reverse complement strand
TTACCCTGGGCAATAAGCGTCACCGGCTGGTGGCGAAGATCGAGATATCCGATAATGGCCCCGGCATTCCGCATGCGATTCGTAAAACTCTGTTTTTGCCGATGATATCGGCCAGTGATGACGGTATGGGTCTGGGACTCTCGATTGCGCAGTCACTGATTGCCCGTTTTCACGGTCTGATCGAGTGCGACAGCGAACCTGGAAACACAACATTTACCATCTACCTTCCTATGGACAATGAGAGAGACTGATTCAAGCAACTGTGATGTATGGATTATTGATGACGATTCATCGATCCGCTGGGTATTGGAGAAGGCGCTTGCCAAAGCCGGTGTAGCAACCAGCAGTTTTGAGAATGCCGAAGATGCCCTGCTGCAACTGAAAAACAGTCAGCCGGATGTGATCATCTCCGATATACGCATGCCCGGTATGGGAGGGCTTGAGTTGCTGGAGAGATTGCATGAAGAGACTCCCGAGCTGCCGGTGATTGTCATCACGGCGCATTCGGATCTGGATAGCGCAGTTGCGGCCTATCATGGCGGGGCATTCGAATATCTGCCCAAACCCTTCGATATTGAGGAGGTCGTCGATAAAGTGCAGAGAGCCTGCCGGCAAGGCAGTAGTGACACTGTTGCTGATGCACCCCTGGCCGAGATGCCTGAGATCATCGGTGAAGCTCCTGCCATGCAGGAGGTATTTCGTGCAATCGGCAAACTGGCGCGATCAAATATCAGCGTGCTGGTTACCGGTGAGACAGGTACGGGCAAAGAGCTGGTGGCAAAAGCACTGCATCGTCATAGTCCGCGTGCAGAGAATCCCTTCATTGCCATCAATACGGCGGCAATTCCGCGAGATTTGCTGGAGTCCGAGCTTTTTGGGCATGAACGCGGCGCCTTTACCGGCGCCACGGAACGTCGTCCGGGACGTTTCGAACAGGCTGATAGCGGAACCCTGTTTCTGGATGAAATCGGTGATATGCCGGCTGATCTGCAGACGCGCCTGTTGCGCGTATTGGCTGATGGCGAATTTTATCGCGTAGGTGGACGCAAGCCGGTCAAGGTTGATGTGCGTGTGATTGCAGCGACGCATCAGGATCTTGAGCAGCTGGTTAAGGAGAAGCTGTTCCGTGAAGATCTGATGCATCGCCTCAATGTGATTCGCATCCATATCCCTGCCTTGCGTGAACGCCGGGAAGATATCCCGTTGCTGATGAACAAATTTCTGATCTCTTCTGCTCAAGAGCTGAATGAGGAGCCGAAAGAGCTGCTGCCGGAAACAGCGCTGCAGTTGAGCCACTTCGACTGGCCGGGAAATGTGCGTCAATTGGAGAACACGGCACGATTGCTGACAGTGATGGCAGCTGGAAAATCGATCCATCTTCAGGATCTCCCTACTGAGATGCAAAAAATCGATAGTGCCGAGGTGCGGGGGGAGTGGCAGGCAGCGCTGAAGTTATGGGCTGCGCAAATGTTACTGCAGAATAGTGATCAGCCGTTATTGGATAGTGCGGTGCCTGAATTTGAGCGTATCATGATCGAAGCGGCCCTCGAATCCTCAGGCGGGAAAAAGAACGAAGCCGCACAGCGCCTCGGCTGGGGAAGAAACACCCTGACACGCAAGATGCAGGCGCTGGGAATTGACGAGGATTGAGTGCTGAGTACTGAGGACTGAGTTCCAAAACCTAAAACCTAAAACCTAAAACTTAAAACTTAAAACCTATCCCATGTCTGAAGAACGCAAAACGATACTACTCGGCGCCAACGCCTCCAGAGAGCAAATCTCTATCGATGCCGGCATGGCAAACCGCCATGGTCTGATCACCGGTGCCACAGGCACCGGCAAGACGGTCAGCCTGCAGGTGCTGGCGGAGTCCTTCTCGCGTCTTGGGGTTCCGGTCTTTACTTCGGATGTGAAGGGGGATCTTTCAGGTCTTGCCAAGCCAGGCAAGGCACATCAAAAAATAACCGAGCGCCTCGACTATATTGGGATCAAGGATCACCCGTTTGAGGGCTGCCCGGTTCTCTTCTGGGATGTTTATGGCAAAAAAGGCCATCCTGTCCGCACCACTGTTTCGGAGATGGGGCCTGTTCTGCTGGCCAATCTGCTGGAGTTGAATGAGACCCAGTCTGGAATCCTGTTTGTGGCATTCAGCATTGCTGATGACCAGGGGCTGCTGCTGCTGGACATGAAA
>DAOUQU010000374.1 GCA_030625445.1 Gammaproteobacteria bacterium | reverse complement strand
CGAGGCGCATATTCCGCCCAACTCCGCCGCCGTGGATGCAGCCATTTTCGTCATTACCTTTGCGCGGTGGGCCTTGACTGTTTTTTCGGTGATCGATAACTCTTCAGCGATTTTTTTATTGATAGCGCCGCCGAGAATATGTTGCAATACTTCGAATTCACGCGGCGTCAGCGTATCCAGTCGTGCTTGTGCATCTGCTGAATCCAGACGTTCAGCGCGAACAGCGCTGTGTCGAACCAATGCTCGCTGGACGGCATCCAGCAACGCCTCCTCATCGACCGGCTTGGTCAGAAAATCCTCCGCGCCCCGCTTCATCGCCTTGATGCCCATCGGCAGATCGCCATGCCCTGTGAGGAAAATAATCGGAAGGTCGCTGTGTTGTTCGTTGAGGTGCAGCTGCAGTTCGATACCGCTCAACTGCGGCATGCGGATGTCGAGAACCAGGCAGCCAACACCGGCAAAGGGCTCTCTTTCAAGATAATCTGCTGCAGAATGGAAAATTTCTGTTTCATACCCAGCAGAGCGCAGCAGGCGGGAAAGCCCCCTGCACACGGAAGGATCGTTATCGATCACAAAAACCCGCCCCTCTGACACATCCCCACCCTCCTCTCTCATTGATTCACCGGCAGTGTAAATACAAACAGCGCCCCGCCTGTTGCGACATCCTCGACCCGGATGCTCCCTCCATAGGCCTCGATAATACGCTGACAGATAGCCAAGCCCATACCCAATCTATCCTCCCTGTCGGAAATGAAGGTGTTAAACAGGGAGTCATGCAGTTCGTCCGCGATACCCGGACCGGAATCCTGAACTTCAACCTGCACCGCAGCATCGGCAACACGGGTTCGCAGGGAAATCTTGCGACTCTCATTGCCGCTCTGCTCCACCGCCCTGGCTGCATTAACCAGTAGATTCAGTATCACCTGCTGTATCTCGATGCGTCCTGCATAGAGTGATGGCAGTGCCGGGGCGTAGTTCGCTGTGAGTTCGATGCCTTTCTCCCTGAACTCACTGCCAAGGATTGCTGTGACCTCCCTCGCTGCTTCGTTCAGATCGAATCGTTGTCGAACGACCTCCTCTTTTTGCAGCATGTTACGCAGGCCGTGGATGATGCCGCTGGCGCGCTTGTCGTCACGCACGATATCGTCGAGTATTTCATGGATTTCATCCATTGCAGGGGCGCCTGAAGCCAGATAACGGCGCGCAGCCTGGGCATTGCTGAGAATGGCGGTCAACGGCTGATTCAGCTCGTGTGCAAGCATGGTGGTGCACTCACCCAGCAAGTTAACCCGCGCATAGTGATCAAGATTGCGCCGCGTCTGCTGCAACTCCTGCTCATAACCCGACGCCTTAACCGCATCGACCACGACCTGGTAACTCAGTGCAAACACAATCGCGAGAAATGAGAAGCTGATCATGTAGGGGGTCGCAACCACTCCGGCATCCACCAGGGGTGTGTGTATCCCAGCCAGGAGGATAAAAATGACGATGGATCCGCCCACGACCCACGCCCGCTTGCTACGGTCACGACGCCACAACTGGAGAGAGGCATCGAGAGTATAGACAAGAATCAGGAGCGATGCGAGATCCGCCAACAGCCTCCATGGATTCAACTCACCGACCGGCAGTGAAAACTGCTCACCCCAAAAGGAAGTGAGGCGCTTCAATTCAGTAATATGCTCGAAAGTCAGATTGCCCGGCAACAGAAAGTTGATCAGGATGCCAATGCCCCACAGAAGCGTGATGGTGATCGCCAGCCAGCGCCTGCCGGTCTGAAAGTAGAGATAGACGAACCACACCATCGGCACCAGGATCATAAAAATGGCAAGGTTTTCCCAGCGTACTAACTCACTGTAGAGTGGCGCAGATTCGGTCGTCAACAT
>DAOUQU010000370.1 GCA_030625445.1 Gammaproteobacteria bacterium | reverse complement strand
GTCTCACGATGCATGAAGATATTATAGTCTCTCGCAAAGACGCAAAGCTCGCCAAGAAAACCACTTTGCGTCTCTGCGTCTTTGCGAGAGTCATTATTGATAATTTTCCTAAGCGAGCAAATCGTGGCTGACAGCAGTTCGATCTCCAGTCAGTTTCGACTCTCTTTTCTGCCGCCGCTGATGGTCTACCTGGCGGCGGGCATCTCCGGTCTCACCGGCATTGTCGGCACATTTTTCGTCAAGGATTATCTCGGGCTTTCAGCTGAGTTTCTTGCCATGCTCGGCTTCTGGGCCGGGCTGGTGTGGGCGGTAAAAATGCCGTTGGGTCATCTGGTTGATCTGCTGTGGCGTTACAAGGCGCTGTTTGTATTTGCCGGTGCAGCAGTGATTGCAACCAGTCTGCTGATCATGCTGGGGCTGATTAGCCGCAACCAGGCAATGCTTGATCTGATGGGCATCAATGCCTGGTTTGTGCTTGGCGTGATGCTGACGCCAATCGGCTATGTGCTCCAGGACGTAGTGGCCGATGCGATGACGGTGGAGGCGGTGCCCCGGGTCGATGATCAGGGAGCCCCGTTCGACGAGCAGCAGATTCGCCTCATGCATACCACTATGCAGACACTGGGACGGGTAGCCATCATCGGCGGCGGCATTGCCGTGGCGCTGGTCAACCTGATCAGGTTTTCGGGTGTCGAGGCGATGCAGGAGGCTGACAAGGTCGCCGCCTATATTGATATCTACCAGCTTGCGCTGTTGATTCCGGTAATTTCGGTGATGGGAGTGGTATTGGCCTTCTTCCTGCACAGAGCGCAGGTCAAGCGGATGCTGGCCGGCGGCATGGCAGTGGATCGGGTTGCAGCCCTGATGAAGACACAGCAGCAGCGCCCGCCAATCAACTGGTGGATACTCGGCGGCAGTGCGTTGTTCGTGCTCTTCTCCATGTTCATGGGGTTGGGTGAGTATGCATATGCACAGGAGGCGGTGTTTCTCGGCTCCCTGGCGATCATTCTGTTTCTGATGTCGCGTCTGGTGAGTGAACTGGACGAGCACTCCCGCCGTGTGCTGGTGGGGACTGCGATCATTATTTTTGTGTTTCGCGCTCTGCCCGGGCCGGGAGCGGGAGCTACCTGGTTTGTGATCGACGAGCTGGGCTTCGATCAGCAGTTCATCTCGCTGTTGACAGTGATTGCCAGCAGTCTGACGCTGTTTGGCATGTTTCTGTTTCGACGCTTCATGGCTGAACACTCGATTGCCACTGTGATCATCTTTCTGACCATCGCAGGGACTGTGATGAGCCTGCCAAACATCGGGCTCTACTATGGGATTCAGGAGTGGACCGCGCCGCTCACAGGTGGCGTGGTCGATGCGCGCTTCATTGCTATCATCGACACCGCAGTGGAGTCGCCGCTGGGGCAGATCGCGATGATTCCGATGCTGGCGTGGATAGCCCGTTCGGCGCCGCAGAACCTGAAGGCCACCTTCTTCGCCGTGATGGCATCCTTCACCAATCTGGCGCTCTCCGCCTCTCAACTCGGCACGCGTTACCTCAATCAGATCTTCACCGTGAGTCGTGAAGTGAAAGACTCTGTCACTGGAGAGATTACAGTCAGCGCAGACTACAGTGAACTGGGGTGGCTGCTGATCACGGTCACCCTGATCGGATTGCTATTGCCGCTGCTGGCAGTGTGGCTGGTGCGCGCCAGTCGGTTACGGAGTGAGGGAGGTGTTAGGTTTTGGGTTTTAGGTGGGGAGGTTTTCAGGTTTAGGTTTTAGGTTTTAGGTGCTCGGGACAAAGTGATGAGAGGCTCCCCACTCAACTTAAAACCTAAAACTTAACAACCTAAAACCTGCCTGCCTCGTGATTCGTTGACACGCAATAGCAGCAGCAGGCCAATGACAAAA
>DAOUQU010000169.1 GCA_030625445.1 Gammaproteobacteria bacterium | reverse complement strand
GGTGATAAACAGCAGGCTGCCGCTCCAGCTTTTGAGGAACTGCTCAAGCCACTGGATGCTCTCGATATCGAGATGGTTTGTCGGCTCGTCGAGCAGCAGCAGCTGCGGTTTTCTGACCAGCTCCCGCGCCAGCAGCACACGCCGCTTGAGTCCGCCTGACAACGCGCTGAATTGCGTCTCCTGTTCACTCTCGAGTGACAGCCGTGACAGGGTAGTCTCAACCTGCTGTTCAAGCTGCCAACCGTCGGCATCCTCCAGCGCCTGCTGGGCCCTGGCCAGAAAGTCGAGATTTTTTTCACTGGGATCCTCCATCACCATCAGGGTCGCCTTATGGTAAGCAAGAATCACGTCTGCAAGACCCTCCAGTCCCTGGGAGACAATCTCGAATACCGTGCCATGCAGGTCGCCGGGAATATCCTGGGGCATATAGGCAATGACAGCATTCTGCACGACCTGACGTTCGCCGCTGTCCGCCTGGATCAACCCGGCGATCACCTTCAGCAGGGTTGACTTGCCCTCGCCGTTGCGTCCGATCAGGGTGACGCGCTCGCCCTGACGGATGGTCAGATCCACACCATCGAGCAGCAAGGGACCGCTGTAGCCCAGAGTCATGTTGCGAAGCGTAAGGAGAGTAGCCATTAATGTCTCACAGATAAAATGATGTGGGAATCATACCGTAGAGATGCCTGTATCGCGGTCAGACGACCGCTCCTACATCTTACATCGGCACACGTTGTGGGAGCGGTCTTCTGGCCGCGATTGCGATGCCACTCTACCCTTTCCCACAGGTTTTTTCTAACATTGAGTATCATCACATCAACTCCGAGAAATCCCGTATTGCCATAAATCCTTCGGCCTCCTTGTGCTGCTGCGTACTGTCCGGCGCCGTGATCGCAACCACCCTGTGAATACCATAATTTTCAGCGGAGTGAAGCACCGGCAGGCTGTCATCGACAAACAGCGATTTTTGCGCATCAAAATGATGCCGCTGCTGCAGTTTCCCCCAGAAACCGGGGTCCTCCTTGGGCAATCCCACCTCGTGTGAGGTGATGAGATGATCAAACCTGTGTGCCAGGGGGATGCGCTGCAGTTTGAACGCCAGAGTTTTCGGGTGCGCATTGGTCAGCAGCGTAATGCGCTTGCCCATCGACTGCAGCATGTGCAGAAATTCATCCACATGGGGATGCAGCTGGATCAGGTGCTCCACCTCCTCTTTCAAACTCAGGATATCCACCCCCAGCTCTTCGCTCCAGTGGTCGATGCAGTACCACTTGAGCGTACCTACATGGACGGCATACATCTCCAGCAGTTGTTGTTTGGCGGCATCAAACGAGATTCCATGCAATGACGCATAGTGTTCAGGCAGATACTCCAACCAGAAGTGATTATCGAAATGGAGATCCAGCAAGGTGCCGTCCATATCCAGAAAAACATCGTCGATCTGCTGCCAGTCAATCAGTTGCACTTGATCATTGGCAGATTTCACTCTAGAGTCGCTCACAATTTCTACTCATTGTTGAATTGTTATGGGCCAGCAGCCTGTCGTGACGGCAAACCGTAAAATTGCACACAGCCGCATCTTCCATATCGAGGAGATGGACATCACCTTTCCCAATGGCGCCACGCGCACCTACGAGCGTCTCATTGGAACCCGGCAGGACTCGGTGATTATCCTCCCTTTTCTGGATGATGACACCATCCTGCTGATACGGGAATATGCCGCCGCCAACGAATGTTACGAACTTTCATTGCCAAAAGGGATGGTTGACGCCGGAGAGGAGATGCTCGATGCCGCCAACCGGGAACTGCAGGAGGAGACCGGCTACGCTGCGGCGCAGCTGCGCTATCTGCATAAGCTCGATATCGCACCCGGGTATATCTGTCACACATCCCACGCAGTCGTCGCCACCGGGCTGACTCCCTCGCGCCTCGAGGGGGATGAGCCGGAGCAGCTTGAAATTGTTCCGTGGAAGCTGGCCAATCTTGATAAACTGCTGCGCCATCCCGATTTCACAGATGCAAGAGCCATCGCAACGCTGCTACTTGGAGTTAAGACATGACACAAGCAATCGACATCAACGCAATCAATGACATCGCAAAACAGGCGGGCGCCGCCATCCTTGAGATCTACCAGCAGGATTTCGATGTCTATACCAAAGAGGACAGCTCTCCGCTGACCGAGGCGGATCTGGCAGCACACAACATCATTGTCGATGCGCTGCAAAAGTTGACCCCCGAGATACCGGTTCTCTCTGAAGAGTCAACAAAAATTCCTTTTGAAACCCGCAGCAGCTGGAGCAGATACTGGCTCATCGACCCCCTCGACGGCACCAAAGAGTTCGTCAATAAAAATGGTGAATTCACTGTCAACATCGCACTCATCGACAATCACAAGCCTGTCATGGGAGTGGTCTACGTGCCGGTCAAGGATACGACCTACTTCGGCACTGTCGGTGAAGGCGCTTTTGTCGAACGCGATGGAGAAATCAGCGGCATCAAAGCCAGCAGCAAGGCGCAGACACCGCTGCGTGTTGCCGGCAGCCGTTCCCACGCCGGAGAGAGCCTGAAACGTTTCCTTGCAGAGGTTGGAGCGCATGAGATGCTCTCCATGGGCAGCTCGCTAAAACTCTGCCTGGTTGCCGAGGGCAAGGCCGACATCTACCCGCGCATCGGGCCCACCTCCGAATGGGACACCGGGGCCGCACAGGCCGTGGTCGAAGCCGCCGGCGGCATGGTCACAGAGACCAACGGCGAACCGCTCAGATACAACTGCAAGGATTCCCTGCTGAATCCCTACTTCCTGGTGTTTGGCGACAGCAGCAGAGAGTGGCACAAATACTTTCGTGAATAACCCATTAATTACACCAGCATCGTAGGCCGGATAAGGCGCCTTCAGCGATTTTTGATTCAATACAGAATCTTACAGCGCCGTCATCCGGCTTTGTGTTGCCTGATTTCGCATACGCTCATCCAGCCTACGGACTCCGTGTTAAGTTACCCGATTCTCGCGGCCGGAAGGCCGCTCCTACAGTGAAATGCAAGCCGGAGCGTAGGAGCGGTCTTCCGACCGCCATGGATGGCGGAAGTGCCGGCAACGCAGGAGCATTTACCGGCTGACCGCGATCATGCACGGAATTATTGAGTCTGTCAGCGGCAATTTCTAAAGCGGAATCTCTCCAGCTCTCGCAGGCGTTCGTTCAGACGCTCTCCGGCTTTCAGCGTGTAACCTGCCCTGAGCTTGCTATTGATCTTTTCAATCTGACGCCTGGTTTTTTGACATTTTGAGGTGTTGTCCGCAAGCTTGTTGGCATCGCTCTGGCGGGTGCGTTTTTGTCTCCTGGAACTCTTCTTCCGGGGAACCGCCTCGACTTTCTCCCAGCCGACGATTGGCATTGGCTCAACTGTGATCTTCTGCTGATCGCTCCGTTGACAGGATCTGTCGGAAAAAGAGATAGCGCCACTGTCACTGACACAGCGGTATATCTCGGTTGCATGAACTGGCCGATGAACAGCAAATGCGGAAAAAAGCAGGGTGAGAATGAAAACAGGGGTGTGTGATGACATATGCAACTCCTTTGCAATGAGATTCAATCCTGAATTTTAGAATAGCATATTTCTGCACATGAAAACCCTCGACCATGAGGCTCCCGATGAATTTCATCAACACATCCATATTTGGATGCGTTCACGCGTTGAACTGTGTACACTTCAACAAAACAGAATTCCGGGAAACTTTCGTGCCAGCAAAACAGAGTCAACTCGTTCTATCCGCCATCGGCAAAGACCAGACGGGGATCGTTGATCGCCTCACCAGGGCCGTCTATGATCTGGAGCTCAACATCAATGACAGCCGCATGACGGTCATGGGTGGTGAATTTGCCGTTCAGATGCTCGTTGAAGGCGCATGGAATCAGATCGCGATGCTTGAGACCATGCTGCCTGACCTGGAGTCCAAACTCGGTCTGACCATCCATGGCAAACGCACGGATATCCGCGTTATCGACACACAGATACGCCCCTATGCCGTCGAAGTAGTCGCCCTCGACGATCCTGGAATCGTGCATCATCTCGCCAGTTTTTTTTCACAGCATCACATCAACATCGAAGAGTTGCAGACCTCCAGCTACGCCGCCCCGCATACTGGAACGCAAATGTTCGCAGTGAACATGCAAGTTGGCATACCGTCTGATGTCCAGATCTCCGCCTTGCGGGATCAATTCATGGAGTTTTGTGACTCCATGAATCTCGATGCGGTGCTGGAGCC
>DAOUQU010000081.1 GCA_030625445.1 Gammaproteobacteria bacterium | reverse complement strand
ATGAGAAGCGCATGCAGAAACTGGGGGCAGGTTCGGTCAGTTTTGCCGACAACATGGCTTATGAAGCGGTGCTGGAGAACTACATTGCACATCGCGTCGTTGTCGAGATGCGCATGGATGACGACTCCATTGTCGAATATGAAGGCTACCTCAAAGAGTATTCAGCCGACTGGATGTCGATCGTCGGCTGCCAACTCAATGAAGAGAGCAGGCTCCCGCTGAGAGACGCCAATCGATTGATGCTGCAGCGCGTCCTTGATTTTCACATTCACCTCGGTTTATCCGATGAAAATCCGCAGCAAATCATCTTCAGAATGAAGCTGGCCAACAAAGGTGATAAAACCATCTCGCTGTGTCAGATTGAGGATGACAACGGCTACCAGCACCAGATCGGACGCAAGCTTGCTCCGGAAGAGAGCATCACTATTGAGTTGACTGATTTGCCGGAGAGAAGCCTGGCGGAGATCGACCACGACCAATTGCCACTGTCACTGCCGTTGATAGCGCCTGAGCGCGTCGCGACTGATAGCGGTGCAGCACAGAAAGATGGCGTTGATTCAGATGTCGGGGAGCAGAACCCCCGGTATCCCGCCCTGCCGAATGTCACTCTTGTCTACAACTCGACACGGGCTGTTGATGTCTATGTTCCCAGGAGCCACGGCCTGATTCGTCATGGAGGCGAGTATGTCGATGCTCGGCGCAGACGCCGTGTTAAGGAAGATAGCCTCTCTGAATGAGAAATCTTGACACATCCCACTGGATAGGCAGTTTTAGAGGATCTCACACCGCAGGCCACTCCTCGCTAGAACGTCTTTTCAAAATAGTCGTCGCTGAGCTTTTTCACCACGCCGGCAAGTAGAACCAGACTGATCAGGTTGGGTGCTGCCATGAAGATATTGGCAATGTCGGCAAAATTCCACACCAGCTGCAGCGGTACGCTGGCGCCGACTACCACCAGCACGATGTAGACGATTCTGTAGGGCAGCACCGCCTTTTCACCAAACAGGAATTCTGCGCTGCGGTCGCCATAGTAGCTCCAGGCGATGATCGTAGAGTAGGCGAAGAACATCAGCCCGAATCCAACCACCCAGCCGCCGACGTCCCCCAGAGCCTGACTGAAGGCATAGGCGGAGAGCGCCGCGCCTGTCAGCTCCTCCGGGCGGGCGTCCCCCCAGGCACCGACGATGATAATCACCAGTGCAGTCATGGTGCAGATAACCAGGGTATCGATAAATGGACCGAGCATGGCGACCAGACCTTCACGCACGGGTTCGCTGGTGCGGGCGGCTGCATGGGCCATGGGAGCGGAGCCCAGACCGGATTCATTCGAGAAAACACCGCGGGCGACACCGTATTGTATAGCAGCGCCAATGGCGCCGCCGCCGGCTGCCCAGGGGTTCAGCGCATGGTTGATGATGGTCCACAAGGCATCAGGAATAGCTGTGAAATTCATGACCAGTATGGTCAGCGATGCAAGGATGTAGGCGACCGCCATGAACGGCACAATGATGGAAGCGATTTTGGCGATGCGCTTGATGCCGCCGATGATGACCAGGCCGACTGCAATGCCCATGATGACGCCCAACGTCGTTTTATATTCCGCAAGATCCGGGATGATGAAGCCGATGCCGTCAACAACCGAGTTGGCCTGCACCATGTTGCCGATACCGAAGGAGGCGATCAGAGTGAATACCGCAAAGGCTGCACCGAGCTTTGGCATTCCCAGGCCATCACGCAGTGTATACATGGGACCGCCGGAGACCTCGCCGTTGGGATGCAGGTAGCGGTACTTGAGCGCCAGGGTGCAGGATGCATATTTGGTGGCCATGCCGACAAGGGCGGTAATCCACATCCAGAAGACGGCCCCGGGACCACCCAGCGTGATGGCGGTGGCGACACCGGCAATATTTCCAGTTCCTATAGTGGCGGAAAGGGCTGTCGAGAGGGCCTGGAAATGGGTGACTTCACCGGGGTCATCGGCTTTGTCGTACTTGCCCTGCACCAGGTTGGTGGCATGACGAAAACCACGGAACTGGATGCCCCGCAAACGAATGCTGAGATAGAGCCCGGTTCCAACCAGCAGCACAATGGAAGGAATACCCCAGGCATACCCGGCGATAGTTCCTGTGATTTCGGTGAGGTTGGCAATCAGGTTTTCCATTTAGTAGGGCTCTCTGCTGGATGTTAGTAAAGGAATAGTAACAAAAGAGATCAACGAGATCAGATTTCTGAGTAGATTGATCTTTTTCAAGAGAGTTAAATAATGGAGAAAAACATGATCTGAATCAAACAAGCTTCTATTGATTCAACTATAATTTGAAATCAGCCTGCACGGAAAAAGAGGGATATCCGGAATTCTCCTTCAGGAAAAAACATGCGGGCTAGATGTTTGGATTTACTTCATCAACTACCAAGGTATTTACCATGAAAAAAAATATTTCCTGTAATCGTAGAGACTTCCTCAAGCTCAGCGCGGCTGGCGTCGCTGCTGTACCCTTCGCCAATCTGTTAATGAGCGGAGTTGCCTATGCGGAAGATCTGCCGCATCTGGAAGAGAGTGATCCAGTGGCAACAGGCCTCAAGTACGTCAATGACGCTTCTGCATCCAAGGATCGTAAAGACGCCACCAGCACCTGTGCCAACTGCCAGCTCTATACCGGAGCTGAAGGCTCCGAGTGGGGCCCTTGCGCAATCTTTGGCGGCAAGTCTGTCAACGCCAAGGGCTGGTGCATGTCCTGGGTTGCCAAAGCTGGTTAACTATCCAGCTATTTGCTAGCTTGTTCACAAAGGGCAACAGGTGTCACCATCTGTTGCCTTTTTCTGTTTTAAGGGCAGTTCCTAAAGCAATCCCGCTCTCTTCAGATTACTGCGTATTGGGCTTCATCGCCTCATCACCATCAGGGAATCTCTGATTGAATCGCGCAGCGCTTCAATCAGATCCCCCTTTCAAGTCTTTCTACGGGGGAAGGGTTATCATTCAATGCGTTACTGCAAGTTTTTATATGCCCTTCCCCCGAACCCCCATCCCACCGTTTCATTCAGAATCTCCTGAGCAATCGTCCGAAATTAAGCAGACTGGCGAGAGATGCCGCCACATAGGTCCAGGCTGCCGCTCGCAGGATGCGTTCCGCTGCTACGAACTGATCTTCCCGCAGATACCCCTGTTTCAGAATCGGCAGTGCCTTGTTGAAACTCGCATCCAGCTCGACCGGCAGGGTAATCAACTGTACGACCACCCCGGTCCCCATCACCAAAAATGCGCCAATGACCGGAACCAGGGCTGCGGCTGGCGACCGCATGAGCAATGCCAGAAAAGGCGCGCTGATCAGCAGCAGCATGCCAATCTTGCCGGATTGGACTGCAATCACAGCTAGACGGGTGCGCAACTGAAACATCGGTTGTTTGACTGCATGCTGCAGGGCATGACCTGTTTCATGCGCCGCAACTGTGATTGCAGTCAGTGTCCTGCCATCATATTTATCAGCGGTAAGACGAATAGCACGGCTCATCGGATCATAATGATCTCCGAGTTCCGTTTTCTCGACAGCCACCTCCTTGAGTCCATATCTGTCCAGCAAATGCCTTGCCAGCTCTCCCCCTGTACCAGTGAAGTTCTCTTCATCTTTGCGGTTGTAGCGATTGAGGATGTACTGAACCCATAGCTGCGGCCCATATAACAGCATCAAAACAGCAATAATCAGGATTAAATAATGCATGAATTTACAACGTGGAAAAATAGTCTCTCTGCATGTTATGCTTCAATTAAACGGACCAAAACTCATTTGTTATCATTATTTCACTGATATGATAACGCCCTGAAGGAGGAGATATGAGAATAACTGAAATTTCAGCAGCATTATGCATCTTTGCGTTCAGCAGCGGTATCTCTCATGCTGCTGAATCCGACGAAGCCATGAAAGAGTATGACCAGGCCATCACTCTCAAACCTGATCTTGAGAATGGCAGAAAGGCTTTTGAGTCCTGCGCCGTTTGCCATGGCCCCGAAGGCTGGGGAAATGAAGAGGGAACCTATCCGCAGATTGCAGGACAACTGGCCAGCGTCACCATCAAGCAGCTGGCTGACATACGTGCCGGCAACCGCAGCAATCCGATGATGACCCCTTTTTCATCCATGCGGGCACTTGGCGGCCCCCAGGCTATGGCCGATGTTGCCGCCTATATCGCACAGCTGCCAATGACCCCCCACAATGGCATTGGCCCCGGGATGGACCTGGCTTCCGGGGAGAGACTTTACAAAGAGAACTGTGTCGATTGTCATGGAGAAAACGGCGAGGGTGATGTGAAAAAACATATCCCCCTGATCCAGGGACAGCATTTCAACTACCTGGAGCGCCAGTTCCGCTGGATCAGCGATGGCAAGCGTCGCAATGCTGACGAAGAGATGGTGAAACAGATCAAGAGTTTCTGGGGACACGATATCACTGACGTGATGGATTACACGTCACACCTGCAGCCGCCAAAAGAGAAGTTGGCGGAGCCCGGCTGGCAGAATCCGGATTTTCCAAACTATGTGCGAAATCCCACCCATCGCTCGTCTACAAAATGGGAGAATAGAGAAACTTCTGACAGGAAAAGCAGGTGGCGTCAGCGACGGGATTGAGATTTACTCTCGCGGTCAGATGACCGCTCCTACGATATTTTTAGGCATCGGATGCTCTACTGCTTCAGCAGTTTGAGTAATTCTGTCGCGCCATCTTTGTGTGCGATATCGAACGCGCTCTTTCCGGAAGTATCCTTGAGTCCGGCATTCGCTCCCTTTGCCACCAACACACTGCTCATGGATATCGACTTGTTATAGACTGCCTCCATCAGAGCCGTGATTCCGTCATTGTCCTGCGCATCGATATCGGCACCCAGCTCCAGCAGCAGTTCCACGACATCCTGGTGATCATTTGCTGAAGCGATGATCAGGGCAGTGGCGCCTTCCCTGTCGCGGGACTCAAGGTCTGCATCCGCTTCGTCGATCATCCTGACTATACGCACATGGCCTTTTTTGGCCGCGATCATCAATGCCGTGTTGCCGCTCTTGTCAGACGCCTTGACATCAGCACCCTTGAACAATAGCTGATCAACAATTTCGACAAGATCATAGCGGGATGCAAGCATCAGGGAATCCTGCCCGGACTTGGTACGGTCATGCAGATGCGCGCCTTTCTCCAGCAACATCGCCGTAATGCCTGAATGCCCATTTTCTGCGGCAAACGTCAGTGCAGTGCAACCGCCCTTTGTGCGACTGTTCACATCAGCGCCACGATTGAGTAGGGCGACAATGGTCGAAAAATTGCCATTTTCAACCGCCATCATCAGGGCTGTCTTCCCAAACCTGTTTACCGCGTCTACCTCAACCTGATTAGTCTCCAGGTAATGAAGAACCGCTTCAGTATCACCGACACTGGCCGAGATACGGTACGCTTTCGCAATCTCATCAGCACTTTCTTC
Organism: Gammaproteobacteria bacterium; assembly: GCA_030625445.1. Lineage (GTDB taxonomy): Bacteria > Pseudomonadota > Gammaproteobacteria > Chromatiales > Chromatiaceae > Sva-25. Next base: position 1,542 of record DAOUQU010000081.1, on the reverse strand, counting down.
TTCACCGGCAACAGCAGCGAGCGGAGATACCAACAGCAACATCAAGGATATCGCAAGGAATACGCTACTCTTCATGTGACCACCTCTGCAACGATGCATTACCCTTTGCTCTCGTCCTTGTCATTCTCATCCTCCTCATCAGGCTCATCCGGCTCTTCATGCGCTATTCCCTTGTGACAGTCGATACAGGTCTTGCCTTCATCGGGGGCCCTTCCATGACGTTTTCTCGCAGAGCGATCCTGCTCGCTGAGATCCATGCTGTCCCAGCTATGGCAACTGCGGCATTCGCGGGAATCCGTTTTGCGCATTTTGTCCCACACCCGACTGGCCATATCCCAGCGGTGCTGTTCATACTTTTCCGGAGTATCAAGTGTTCCCAGAATCTCATGCAGCACATCCTTGTAGGCCATCACCTTGGCAACCATCTTGGGGCCGAAAGCTTTCGGCACATGACAGTCTGAACAGGTAGCCCGCACTCCGGATTTATTTTTATAATGCAGCGTCTCCTTGTACTCTTCCAGATTGACCTTCATCGAGTGACAGGAGGTGCAGAACTCCATCTCATTTGTATAGGCCAGGCCTCCTTCGAACAACAACATAAAGAGCGCGCCGGCAATAAACACCGGTACGAGCAGGAGCAGAGATTTTTTACGAACCATATTTTCTACCTTTTTTCTGGCACTATACTCTTCCGTAAACGGGATGAGTATCGCTACAGAACCTTGATCAATTCAATAACAAAAATCAGCGTTTCATCGGGACCAATCTTGCCAGCCCCCTGTTTTCCATAAGCCTGCCCGGAAGGGATGGTTACACGCCATTTATCCCCCTCTTTCATCTTCAGCAACGCCATGCTGAAACCCGGGATCACTCTACTGACATCAAAAGTTGACGTCTTGCCTCTTTCGACAGAACTATCAAACACCTCTCCCGACAGCAGGGTGCCATGATAATGCACTTCGACACGATCACCCGGTGTCGGTGTTTTGCCGCTGCCGCTGTTGATCACTTCGTAGGTAACACCATTTTCCAGCTCTTTTACCACCTGCTTTTCTGCTGGCTGAGACTGGGTCTGTGCAACATTTTTCCCGGATTGTACATCTGCAGCATTGCTTCCAGCTACAACCGAAGTCGGGATAAGCAGCAATAATGCAAGAGCTACCGTAAAAGAGATGCGCATATTGACCTCCGGATACATATCAAAATTAACAGCCGGCAACACCCGCACCACGGATACCACCGTGCTCTCTTGCAGCTAACAACACAGCACTCGGGAAAGCTCCGTTACCGGCTCCTCACTACATCATACTGACAAAACCTATGGTTACCAGCAACAACAATGTCAGTCCGACGAAGATCAGGAAAGCGCCCAGGATATTGGAGCCGGTCTGCATCCCCTTCGAAGGCTTTTTCACCAGATACTTTTCCAGTTCTCCACTCTCTTTCAGGCGCTCATACTCCAGCTTGTGCTCATGCTTGAACTCCTCGAGCGGCACTGCCCCGGTGAAGATAGTGGTGCTCATCGGGAACTTGTCCGGACGG
>DAOUQU010000109.1 GCA_030625445.1 Gammaproteobacteria bacterium | reverse complement strand
GGAGGGAGAGGATATCAAGGTCAGGGTTGTCAGCAGCAAAACTGCATTTGAGTGGCTTGATCAGGGTAAGATTGATTCAGCGATGCCGACAATCGCACTGCAGTGGTTCAGACTGCACCGTGATGAGATTCGTCAGCAATGCATAAGTGAGTAATTACTACTATTGAGTCTCATTCATGTTATTAATGAATGATAAACCCCGGCGGCGCTTTTTTCCATGGATAGCCGCCTACACCCATCTGATATCCGCGTTCAAAAAGTTTAGTCATATAGACTGGATCAAACCCCTCCAGAGGCTTTTCGATGAAATCCGAGGGGATATAAGCGAGATTAAATTCATTTCCATCCCGTTTCGTCAAAGCGTAGATCTGGTAGAGATCGCCGATACCCTGGGTTCTGATCAGTGAGTCGATGGTGCGTATGCCGATGGGCAGAAGATTACGCTTCATACCAAGATAGTTCGGATCCAGAAATGAGTTTCTGATGACGTATACGTTGGGCTTGCCTTGTACCTTGAGTATTTTTGTGATTTTTCGCCAGTCAAGTGCTGCGGGATAGACGAATACCTGTGATCCGGTGCCTCCATCAACGTGCAGTTCATCATAGATGACGCCATCGGCCTCGACAGCGATAGTAACCGGGGGGAATGCAACAGGAATAGATGCTGAAGCAAGCAGGATATTGTGGATCAGTTCGACTTTATCCTCCCTGTTGCTGGCGGCAATAGAGCCGATGTTCCAGATGACCGGACGCCCTGCCTCCAGGTTGACTGTGCCGATAAACAGACGCCGCCCTCTTTTTGTCTCTGTGGCGATGGCTTCGATCATCTCTTCTGTAATATATTTTTTCAGCAACTTTTTCAATGGATCCGTTTTGGCCATCGAGTCACCAAATGCGACAGCGATGACATTTCGTTTTGTGGCAATGTCTTTTGTTGATGTCGTCGTGAAGACCTTCTTGAGTTGTTCATCATAGTCGGGTCCCAGAAATGCAAATGGAGCAGTCAGGGCGCCGGTGCTTACTCCTGTCACCATGGTAAATTCGGGGCGGGTTCCCGCTGCTGACCAGCCTGCAAGTATACCGGCGCCAAAAGCGCCGTTAGCTCCGCCTCCGGAGATAGCAAGATAGTTGTGCGGTTTGGCATAGATTCCTGAGAAGTTTTCACGAGCCTCCGCGTGCGACATTTTCAGCAGTGTCTCACGGGTGAATTTGGGTAGCTCATCACCCCAGAAACGCGCATTCGTAATTTCTGCAAGTTCAACCTTTGTAATGAGGTTTTCCGGAACAGAACGATGCTCGGGAACAGTGGTGCAGCCACTGATGGCCACAATAAGAATAATGCTAATGAGATGGATGATTTTCATAGGCGATAGTCAGGCAATAGCAGGTTGAGTAATGGATCCGAGCGCTATTTTTTTTCAACGACAGTAACAGGAGTTTTGTTGCAGTTGGTCCAGGGTATCTGCAGATCGGCCCCACCCTTGCATCGATACAGTTCGCCGTTGGCAAAGCCCACCCAGGCCTCGCGAAACTTGCCATCGGCGGCAATGGCGGTGACCGCCACATCCGGAATATTTCCGGCCTCGGCACAGCTTGCCCAGGTCGGTCCGGCTGATTCGCCACCGCCAAGGCAATATTGAACCGTGCCGTCACTGTATCCAACCCAGGCATCCCGGTAATTTTCGGCATGATCGATGACGGTCACGGAACGCGCGACCGGCTCTGCCTCCTTCTCGGGTTCAGCAGCCAGGGGTGAAAGGAGTGATACAGCGGCCAGGCCAGCAAAGCATTTCAGTAATCTCTTGGTTTTCATAAGTTCACATCCATTAATCGATATTGGGAAAACTTCTTGCGAAACTCTCAAAAGCTGTCATTTCGACTGTAAGGAGAAATCTTAATGTATTGATCGATAAGATCTCTCACATTCGTTCGAGATGACAAAACTCACTATCTACGAGTTTTTCAAGAACCTCGGGAGTTTATTGTCACGGCTACAGTTTACCGATGTGCGACTCGTTATGAAAGGTGCGGTTTAACCCTGTTGTTGATGAACACTCCTAATGCAGTCAGTTCGGGATACCTTTCGACCATTTCCATGATGTACTCCAGCACCAGCGGAATATCATCGAGATACCCCTCTTTACCGTCACGCCGATAGAGCCGGGCGAAGATGCCTGCGACCTTGATGTGGCGCTGCACGCCCATGAGGTCGAACCAGCGCTGGAATTTGGTCTCATCCTCCTGTGGCATCAGGCCGGACTGGATTGCCAGTTCACAATAGCCTTCGGCCCAGTTGTCGACCTGTTCAAGCGGCCAGCGGATATAGGCGTCCTTCAGCAGTGACACCAGGTCGTAGGTGATGGGTCCGATGACGGCATCCTGAAAATCGATGACGCCCGGGCCATGAGTTGCGACCAGCATCAGATTGCGCGAATGGTAGTCACGATGGACGAAATGTTGTGGCTGCTGCAGTGCATTGTCGATCAGCAGAGCGAACAGCTGGTCCAGCATACGGCTCTCATCATCAGTGAGAGTGAGTCCAAGATGTTTTTGACACAGCCATTCGCGAAACAGCTCCAGTTCCATGCGGAGCAGAGCCTCATCATAATGCGGCAGATCATCTGTTTTTGTACAGGCCTGCATGGCTGAGAGGGCGCCAAGCGCGTCGCCGTAGAGCCTGGGCGCTGTCTCTTTATTGAGTTTTTCGAGATAGAGGGTATCGCCAAGGTCTTCGAGCAGCAGAAACCCCTGCTGCAGATCCTCTGCATGGATATGCGGTACATGCACCCCGGCAGCTTCAAGGCGTTTGCTGATATCAACGAAAGGGTGGCAATCTTCGCGCGGTGGCGGCGCATCCATGGCGATGCGGGTTGCGCCATCCGCCAGAGAGACGCGGAAATAGCGGCGAAAGCTGGCATCGCCAAACAGCGGCCTGATGCTGTAGCCGTTGATGCCGCAGTCATTGGATAGCCAGTTATTGAGCTGGGAGAGGCGTTCAGGCATTGCTCTTCTCTATAGAAAATAGTTTATGAAAAATTCCGAAGCTGAATTGTCGCATATCATCGGCGATCATATAAAAACTTGGCAGTGCGACCAGGATCAACCCGGTGGCAAACAGCAGTCCAAAACCCAGGCTGATCGCCATGGGCGCCAGAAAGGCGGTCTGACCGGTGGCAAAAAAGATCAGCGGCGAGATGCCCAGGAAAGTGGTGATGGTGGTGAGCATGATCGGGCGAATACGCAAGCGTCCCGCTTCGACCATGGCGTCCATGCGATTCATGCCCCTGTTGCGCAGTTTTTTGGCAAAGTCGACCAGGATCAGCGAGTCATTGACGACAATGCCGGAGAGGGCCAGAAAACCAATCATCGATAAAAACTGGATGTGGATGCCGAACAGCAGGTGGCCGATGATGACCCCGATCAGGCCAAAGGGGATGGAGATCATCACCACGAATGGGTCCAGCACCGACTTGAAGAGTGCGGCAAGAATAAAGAAGATGACGAAGAGCGCGATCACTCCAGCCCTCTTCATGCCTTCCATCGACTCATTGGCCTCTTTCTTGGAACCGAGATAGAGCAGTCTGTAACCGGGGAGGGTTTCCTCGAGGTCGCTGAATGCGGTATCGATTTTCTCAACCACTTCGTTCGGTGTGATGATACTGGCGTCAACGTCGGCGGTGATAGTGGCAAGGCGCTCCATATCACGGCGGCGAATGCTGTCAAAGCCGCGGCTTTTTTCGATCTTTGCGACATCCCCAAGATAGATGGTCCGACCGTCTTCAAGCGTGATCGGCAACTGCTCGAGCTGAAAATTGCTGTGGCGGATCGATTGCGGATAGATCAGCCGCACCGGAATGCGTTTGCTGCGCCAGTTGACCTGCGTTACCTCCAGACCGAGAAAGCCGGTGCGCAGCGCGTTTGCGAGATTCTCCTGGGAGAGACCGAGCTGCCTGCCGTGTTCATTGAGCTGGTAACGATACTCCAGTTTTCCCGGTTCCATATCATGCTGCACATCGTGGACCCCGGGAATTTTCTTCAGCAGTGCTGTCAGTTGCTGCGCCTGCTGCTGCAGTACGGCAACCTGCTCTCCAGCGATGCCGACTTCGATATCTTTGCCTTTGGGGCCGCCGGAGGGCCGCAGAATAGAGAGCTTGCTGATACCGGGAATTTCCAGCATGCGTTCACGGATGTCATTGATGATCTCGTTGGTTGGCCGCTCGCGGCTTCCTTCACGGTTGAACTTGAGACTGACAAGAGGTGAAACATAGTTTTCGATGAACCCTATTGGTTTTCTCTTTTTCAGATCCACGATCAGTTGGATCTGATTATTGCCGAATTTGACCCGGTTGAAGTCGATGAAGGTAACGCCGATATTGGTCAGCACGGTGTTGAGATCATCCTCGTCGAGTTGCTCGAACAGCATATTCTCCAGCTGTTCTGCAAGTGCGGATGACTCATCCAGGGTGTAGGTGACAGGAGCTTCGATATTGATAAAAAACTGCCCGACATCGGTTTGGCCAAAGAGTAGAAACGGAATGCGGGTGACAGCGATGGTGACAACAATAGCGAGCACGCCGATGGTGATCAATGCCGTGTGGTAGCGGTAGTGCAGTGCTGCGCGCAGCAGTTTCAGATAGTTCCGGTTCATGCGCTTCCACACGGCGCGATGATCCTTGCGCGCTGATGCCGGCTTGAGCCACTCTGCGGCATGCGACGGCAGGATGCCGAATGCCTCGATCAGTGATCCCGCCAGCGAGGCGATCACCACGGCGGGGATCACCGCGATGAATGCGCCCATGGTGCCGGTGATGCCGAATATCGGCATGAAGGCGGCAACAGTGGTTGCAGTGGATGCGATGACAGGCCAGAAGACCTCTTTAGCGCCCTGGCTGGCAGCGTGATGCGGTTCCATACCCTCCTCGACATGACGATAGATGTTTTCGGTCACGATAATAGCGTCATCGACGACGATGCCCAGGGCAACCAGAAAGGCGAACAGCGACACCATGTTGATGCTGTACCCGGCATAGTGGATGAAGATCACCGCTGTCAGAAAGGAGATTGGAATTCCCAGTGCAGTGATGCCGGCAACGCGAAAATTCAGCAATAGATAGAGTGACAGCAGCACCAGTGTCAGACCGACAATGCCGGATGAGGTCACGGTGTTGAGACGGTTTTTGACATACACTGAGAAGTCGCTGAAGAAACCGGAGCCAACTCCGGCCGGGAGCCGCTGCTGCAATGCATCGGCGTACTCCCTGACCATCCTGGCAACTTCGATGGTCGAACCGCCGGAGGTTTTATTGATGGTGAGATTGACGGAGGGCTTGCCCATAAAGCGTCCCAGCGTGACCGATTCGGCAAATCGCAGTTCGCTGTCGGCGATATCATCCAGGCGCAGCACACCGCCCTCGTCGTTGCTGCGGATCGCTATTTTTGCCATAGCCTGCTGCTGTGGAGCTGTGCCGATGCCTCGCAGACGGATATCTCCTTCGCTGGTGCGCAGTGATCCGCCGGGAAGATCACGCAGGTTGCTGCGCAATGCCTGTGCGATCTGTTCAAGAGTGACGTGATAGGCGGCCAGTTTTGCCGGATCGACGATGACCCACAGCTCCCATTCGCGGTCTCCGGCGATACCGACCGAGGCAACATCCTTTAACTGCGCCAGCTCCCGGCGGGTGTCATCGGCAAGCTGATTGAGGTAGTCGCGCGAGACATCGCCATAGAGGCTCATTGAGATCACCGGAAAACGGCTCTCCAGGCGCGTCATGGTAGGCTCGTCGACCTCTTTGGGAATGTCCGGAATCACCTTGTCGATGGCGTTTCGAGCATCGCGCAGAAAGTCATCGACATCGGCGCCGCTTTTGAGCTTGATCAGGATTTTGGAGATCCCCTCGCTGCTGGTGGATGTCATCACATCGACATCGGCCAGTCCGTCGAGCTCCTCTTCCAGCGGCAGGGTCAC
>DAOUQU010000135.1 GCA_030625445.1 Gammaproteobacteria bacterium | reverse complement strand
GACAAAAACCGGCTATTTACGCAGCTATAACATCAATCCATACGCAGGTTATGAGCAGTCGCGCAAACTCTATTTTCAGATGAATCACAAAGCGCCGAAATCCTACCATCCAAAAGAGCGGGTGCTGGGTTTGACTGCCTCGGGCGTCTACAAGGCCTATCCCTTTGTGGAGTTGAACAAACAAGGAAAATCGCAGTTTGTCGACGTAGTCAATGATCAGTCATTTACGATAGAGTGGGACCAGGAACATCAATCTGGAAGCGTCATGGATAGCGACAACAATGAGGTGCCCGTCATGCAGGCCTTCTGGTTCGCCTGGTTTGGCTTTCATCCTGAAACAGAGGTGTTTCAGGCAAAATAGCATCTCTGCAACTCAATTATCCACAGACCTGTAGGGTGTAAAAAAGCTTGCGTATTGCACCGTTATTTTTGACGTATATTGCAACTATAATCCAGTTGAATTTGCCAATTCATGCGTTATACTCTATTCAACTGAAAAGGAATTCTATATGGGTAAACGCGAAAAACTGATAGCCAGGTTCAAGACGATTCCTGCGGACTTCAAATGGCAGGAGTTGACACTTTTAATGAAGGCGCTGGGTTATCAGGAAATACAAGGGAGTGGCTCCAGGGTGAAGTTTGAAAATGGTAATGCAGATCAGATGATCAACCTGCACAGGCCTCATCCTGGAAATATTGTTAAACGCTATGCACTCCGGCAATTGATCGAAAAACTGGTTCAGGGGGGATTGATATGAAGCTCATGAAATACGAAGGTTTTTATGGATCCGTCGAGGCAAGTGTAGAGGATGGATGCCTCTTCGGTAAGTTGGAATTTATCGATCCGCTGGTGAACTATGAGGGAGAGACGGTACAGGAGATAGAAGTGGCTTTTCACGAAGCAGTGGATGATTATATAAAGAGCTGTGAGGAGTTGAATGTTGAACCCCGCAAGCCTTACCGGGGCACATTCAATGTACGCATCGGCCGGGATCTGCACCGGGCGGCAGCGATATCAGCAAAGCAAAAAGAGATCAATCTAAATGAGCTGGTGAAGCGGGCAATTGAGCGAGAGGTTGCGGCCCGGTAATAATCCTGCGCAATGCTACCCGATCAATCTTGTGCATGGCGTTGCGCGGCAGTTCGGTTGTCCTGATGAATCTGCGCGGACGCCAGGCGCCATGCAGGTACTGCTTGCACCAACTCTGCAGCTGCTGCTCTGTCACACTGCCGGCATAGACTGCAACCACGATGTCACCCCACACAGGATCAGGTTTGCCGATGACTGCTATTTCGGTAATATCCGGATGTTTCAGCAGTTGTGATTCTATCTGCGCGGGATGGATGTTTTCACCACCGCTGATCAATGTCTCATCGCTGCGGCCATAGACGATCAGATTGCCATTATCATCGATAGCGCCAAGATCACCAGTTTCAAACCATGCCTCAGCAGGGTGTGGTGCGAATTTTCCATCTGCCTGCAGATAGCCCGTCATGACACCATCCCCGCGAATACGAATGGCGCCGCTGTCAGCATCAATATCAATTTCCGTATGATCCAGCGGCTTGCCGACCAGACCTGGCTGCCATTGAGCAGAAGGGGGGTAGAGTGTCGCAATCTGCGAGCAGTTCTCCGTCATGCCATAGGTTGGAACCAGCGGCCAACCAGCAGTAGTAGCTCGTTCATACAACTGGCGTGACAGTGAAGCGCCTCCGATGAGAGCCACACGCAGAGAGTCTGGCAGTGTGAAATCCGGGGCCTGATCCAGCAATTTTGCCAGCATCGCCGGCGTCAGTGAAAGATGGGTCACGTCATAGCGTTTGAGATCATCACAGACCTGCTGTGCATCAAAATGATCATGCAGCAACAGGGTTGCAGCAGCCTCAACACAGCGTAACGGGATCGACAGCCCGCCGATATGAAACAGCGGCAGGCAGCAGAGCCAGATGTCACTGCTGTCAGTGAGCAAACGCCGACGCGATGCCCTGATGCTCGCCATGATGTTGGCGCCGCTGAGACGAACGACTTTCGGTTGTGCATCACTGCCGCTGGTCGCCACATAGAGATGCGCTTCATCCATTGAGAGCGGCGTCTGCCTGTATGTTGCTGCCTGATTAATTTCAAGGTTGTGCAGCAACTCATGCGGCAAAATTCCGTGGACATTCTCAACAGATGCGGGAGCACTTCTGTCGGCTATCAGATGCGTGGCTGAGGTCGAATCGATCAAGCCTTGAAGAACTTCGCGTGGAAGGGAGGGATTGAGCGTCAGCACGCTGCATCCGATTTGCGGCGCAGCCAACACAGTCAACAGAGTCAACAGGGGTTGCGGAAAAATGGCCAGTCTGCTGCCAGGCCCGACTCCGGATTGCTGCAGTGACCAGGCAACCGATGAGACCATGCGGGACAATTCAGTGTAATCGTAATGACGTCCCTGATGAATCATCGCCCTGTGATGCGGATGTAATATTGTCGCCTGTGTGAGCATAGCTGCATTCTACCAGTGACTTCGTTTCCGACCATTTTTACCTCCGGGAGATCATGGTCATCAATGTTAGCCTATGCGTCTGAACAATTTGACATACCAAATAAGATCTCTATACTATATTTAGTATGTGGAAGATATTAGAACACAGGAATGCGGTTAAGCAACTGAATTCGCTGCCAACAGAAATTCTCAAGCGATATGAAAAATGGAAAGATATCGTAGTGATATCTGGTCCGAATGGGCTGAAACAAATCAAGGGGTTTCATGATGAACCACTCCATGGCAAATGGAAAGGTTTTCGTTCATCCCGGCTTAACATCCAATATCGTGTTATCTATCAAATCAACAACGAGCTTCTCTTTGTGCGGGTTGTTAAAGTAACAGCACATGATTATCGGAGGAAATAGCATGAAAAATTATCAAGAATCCCCTAAAAGGACGGAGGTCTCTGTTGGTGAATCTGTCCGCATTATTCGTCAACTGCAGGAGCTAAGTCAAAATCAGTTATCTGCAATGACAGGTATTCCACAATCAACACTTTCGGCTATCGAACACGACAGGGTTAATTTGGGTGTTGAAAGAGCTAAAGTCCTTGCAAGAGCACTCAAGTGTCACCCCGCCGTTCTTGTTTTTCCAAGCTGGGATATTGAAAAAAATGTTGCGGCATAAGGTGTTATTTCAAGGAGAATCAATATGTGCCTTGTCATCTATCTTGCACTGATCGGACTGTTGCTGCTCTACAGCATAGCTCTTCTTGAAGAGTATGTGCTGGCGGTGAATTCACCAGATCAGCAGCTCATGGTGGTTGCACAGGGGTGGGAGATTGTTGCTGAAATCTGGCCGGTGTTTCTGCTGGGCATGGTGGTTGCCAGCGCCGTGACTTTTTTTGTGCTGCAGAAAAGAGGTGGTCGTAAACCGAAACTCCCCCATGAACCACAGGCGAATGAGAAGCAATCTGTTGTTGAATAGTTGGCGGGTTTTTTGTAACGTCTAATAGTCTCATCAAAACAATCCGTGCATTGCGATTGATGGATGGAAAACAATAAAGATAGATGCAGGTGTTCTCCTGCTTACTTACAAAAGAGGAATGAACCATGTCAAACAGAAGAGATTTTTTAAAGGCCTCACTGGCCGTTGCTGCAGGCGCGTCTGTTGGCGGCATCAGCATTGCATCGGCTGATACGAGTTCGCTGCCAAAAGGGGTGATCTACACCAAGGAGAATCCCGGCAAGTGGGCCAAGAAGGTCAAGAGCCATCTGCCGGTTGTCACCGTTGATGGTGGCAGGGTGACAGTTGAAACCAAGCACGGCATGAGTGAGAAGCATTTTATTGTGCGCCATACCATTGTTGCTGCAGACGGCGAGGTGCTGGGTGAGAAGACCTTCTGGCCGAGCGATGAGGAGGCAAAGTCTGTGTTTGAACTGCCTGCAGGTAAAAAAGCCTTGTATGCCACCAGTTTTTGCAACAAGCATGATATGTGGGTCGCAACGATCCCCGCCTGATCAACAGCGTATTTGGAAACACAGAAAAAGAGCGGCCAGGCCGCTCTTTTTCTGTAGAGAGGATAATTTTATGCGGTGGTTAAAGCGGCTTTATGTCGCCTGGTTGTTGCGTCGTCATCAGATACCCGATGCATTATGGAGAGGCGTCGCAGACAAGCTTGTTCTGATAGGGTGTCTCTCTGCCGCTGACAGGGCGCGGCTGCGTAAATTCGCTACCCTGTTTCTCTATCAAAAAAGTTTTAGCGGTGCCCGGGGCTTTGAGGTGTCGGCTGAAAAAAATTTGATTATCGCACTGCAGGCTGTTTTGCCAATTCTTGAGCTGGGTATGGATGCTTATCAGGGGTGGAGTGAGGTGATCGTCTACCCCGGTGCGTTCAGGGTGGTGCGTGAGCAGCAGGACGCATCCGGTGTTGTGCACCTGCAGGATCAGGCGCTCGCAGGAGAATCCTGGTCACACGGGCCGGTGATCCTCTCGTGGGACGAGATCGAAGCGGATCTGCTGAACCCTGTCTCAGGCCGCAATGTGGTGATTCACGAATTCGCGCATAAACTGGATGCGCTCAATGGACGCACCAACGGCATGCCGCCGCTGCATCCCGATATGGAGGTGAGCGAGTGGAGTGAGATTTTGGGTAGCGCCTACAACAGGCTTCAGCAGAGCATAGAGGCCAATGGGAGAGGGATGATAAATGCTTATGCGGCCACAGCCCCGGCAGAGTTTTTTGCTGTCATCAGCGAATATTTTTTTACCGCGCCACAGCTGCTCCAGGATGCCTATCCCCGCGTCTACGAGCAGATGAGCCGTTACTACCGCCAACAGCCGTTGTTGCGATAAGCGACTTTTCGTGTTGCAATATCATGGTGATTTTGCCTCGTTCCCACCGTCCTCGGTGGGAATGCATACGGAGTTATCATCGAGCCAGGTCTGCATTCCCACGCAGGAGCGTGGGAACGAGATAAACACTCCGTGCTCTTCGTGAGCTTCGTGGTGAATAGTTAAAAAATGACCTTGCAAGTTCAAATATGGGATCCGAGATGATCAATTCAGGATTTATGCGACTCTCTCTCATCAGCTGGATGTGTTTGTGTTTATGCACCATATCCGGTGCTCTCTTTGCCGCTGAAAAGGAGAAATATACCGTCGA
>DAOUQU010000076.1 GCA_030625445.1 Gammaproteobacteria bacterium | reverse complement strand
TCAATCAAGTGATTAAACGTCTTGTCATGATGGCAGTGATGCTGGCGATTATATTCGGCGGCATTTTCGGCTGGAAACACTACATGGCCGGAAAAAGTGCGGCGATGATGTCTCAGCCTCCTCCACCCGCCAGCGTCGCTTCGGCGGAGGTCATGCTGAAGAGTTGGGAACCCTACCTTGCAGCGGTTGGTAGCGTGGTGGCAACGCAGAATGTCTTTATCACCACAGAGGTTGCCGGACAGGTGGAGAAGATCCTGTTTGAATCCGGGCAGAGCATCAAGGCAGGGGATGTCATCCTGCAGTTGGACGACAGCGTCGACAAGGCGGAGTTGAACGGACTCATTGCGCAGGGAAAACTTGCCAAACTGCAGTTCGATCGCAATGCCAAACTCGTCAAGGACCGCTCGGTCTCCCAATCCGAATATGACCGTCTGCGCGCTGAACTGGATATCGCCGAGGCGACGATTGCTTCCAAACGGGCAGTGATCGACAAGAAGAGTATTCGTGCTCCATTCAGCGGCAGGCTCGGCATCAGGGATGTCAACATCGGCCAGTACGTGACGCCGGGCATGCATATTTTGTCACTGCAGGCGCTCGATCCGGTGTATGTCGACTACAGCCTCCCGGAACGTCACTTCTATCGCGTCAAAATCGGGCAAAAAGTGCTGGTGAAAGTGCAGGCCCACCCCGGGAAAATGTTCGCAGGAGAAGTTACCGCTATCGATCCGGGAGTTGATCCGGGTACCCGCACACTGCGGGCACGGGCGACCCTCGACAATCCGCAACAACGCTTGCGTCACGGCATGTTCACAGAGGTGCAAACCGTCCTGCCCGTGCGCGACAACATCCTCACGCTGCCGCGTACAGCCATTACCTACAAACCTTACGGCGCATCGGTTTTCCTCATTACCACGGAAAACGGCAGCAGCCAGGTGCAACGAAAGCCTGTGAAGACCGGAGAGGTGCGTGACGGCCGCGTCGAGATCATCAAGGGGCTGAATGCCGGCGATGTCGTTGTCTCTGCAGGGCAGGTCAAGCTGCGCAATGGCCAGCAGGTCAACATCGACAACAGCGTCGAACTCGATGGCCGGATAGACGGCGGATGAAGTTTACCGACATCTTTGTCAAGCGTCCGGTGCTGGCCAGCGTCATCAGCCTGATGATACTGCTGGTGGGTGTGCGTGCGATTGCCTCGTTGGAAGTGCGTCAATATCCCGAGACGCGCAACACAGTTGTCACTGTAACGACATCCTACCCGGGCGCCGGCAGCGAGCTGGTCAAGGGGTTTATTACCACCCCGCTGCAGCAGGCTATCGCCGAAGCCAATGGCATCGACTACCTGTTTGCACGCTCCACCCAGGGAACTTCGACCATCGAAGCGCACATGGAGCTCAATTACGACTCCAATGCTGCTGTCGCAGAGATACAGGCGAAGGTCGCCAGCCAGCGCAACGTTTTACCGGAAGAAGCCGACAGCCCGGTGATCGACGCCACCACCGGCGACCGCACGGCGCTGATGTATCTTGCCTTCTACAGCGACAGCATGCTGCCTTCACAGATCACCGATTACCTGCTGCGCGTGGTGCAGCCGCAGCTGCAGGCTGTGCCCGGCGTCGCCAAGGCCGAGCTAATCGGCAACAAAACCTTTGCCATGCGCATCTGGCTGGACCCCCGGCGCATGGCTGCCCTGGGTGTAACGGCCAGTGATGTTCGCAACGTGCTTCGCGCCAACAACTATCTTGCCGGTATCGGCCAGACAAAAGGCGCTTATACAACCATCAATCTGACCGCGACGACCGACCTTGCCGGCGAAGAGGAGTTCCGCAAACTGGTTGTGCGCTCTTCCAATGGCACACTGGTGCGGCTCTCTGATATCGCCACCACCGAGCTGGGCGCAGAGGATTATGACTCGACCAGCTGGTACAAGGGCAAACCAGCCATTTTTGTCGGCGTCGAACAGGCTCCAGGCGCCAATCCGCTGACCGTGGCACAGGCGGTGCGCGACCTGATGCCCGAGATCCGCACGCAACTGCCGGAGGGTCTGGATGCACACATACCCTATGATGCAAGCATCTATATCGAGGATTCCATCGATGAGGTGTTCACCACACTGATCGAAGCGATCGGCATCGTGCTGCTGGTCGTCTACCTGTCGCTGGGATCGGCCAGGGCAGCGCTGGTTCCCGCTGTGGCGGTGCCGCTGTCGCTGGTTGGCGCTGCTTTCCTGATGCTGCTGATGGGCTTTTCCATCAACCTGCTGACCCTGCTCGCCATGGTGCTGGCCATCGGGCTGGTGGTGGACGATGCCATTATCGTGGTTGAAAATGTGCATCGGCACATCGAGCAGGGCAAGTCGCGCTTCGATGCAGCACTGATCGGCGCACGCGAGCTTGCACTGCCGATCATCGCCATGACGACCACGCTGATTGCGGTCTATCTGCCGATTGGCTTCATGGGCGGACTGGTCGGCACGCTGTTTACCGAGTTCGCCTTTGCGCTTGCCGGCGCAGTGCTGGTATCGGGCGTTGTAGCGCTGACGCTGTCGCCAATGCTGTCATCAAAAGTGCTCAAACCACATGGCCAGCAGGGCCGCTTCGAACAGTGGGTCGAAAGCATTTTCATCAGGCTGGCGGAACACTACCGCTCCCTGCTGCACACCAGCCTCGACTCTTTGCCGGCAACCCTGCTATTTGTGCTGGTGGTGCTGATCTCGATTTTCTTTATGTTCATCACCAGCAAAAACGAGCTGGCACCGGTCGAGGACCAGAGCATCCTCTTTTTTCAGGCCACCGGCCCGCAGACAGCGACCATTGAATACAACGAGGCTTATACCCGCGAAATCGTCAAAGCCTTCGAATCTATCCCTGAATACCATGAGAGCTTTTTCCTGCTGGGTCTTGGAACGCCATCGACAACCTTTGGCGGTTTTAAAATGCAGCAGCCCTCCATGCGGCCGCGTTCGCAAATGGAAGTGCAGCCGGAGCTGCGGGGTAAACTGCAGCAGATCGCCGGTTTCCAGACTGCGGTATTTCCGCGCCCCAGTCTGCCGGGATCAGGCGGCGGCCTGCCGGTGCAGTTCGTCATCACCAGTGACGGCAGTTACGAGGAGCTGGATGCGCTCGCCGATCAATTGATTGGCCGCGGCATGGGCAGCGGCCGCTTCATGTTCCTCGTGAAGGATCTGCAATACACACGTCCGCGCACCACACTGGTGATCGATCGCGACCGTGCCGGAGACCTCGGCATCAGCATGCAGGAGATTGGCCGCAACCTTGCCGCCATGCTGGGCGGCAACGATGTCAACCGCTTCAGCCTGGAGGGGCGCAGCTACAAGGTCATCCCGCAGGTGGCACGTGAATTCAGACTGCAGCCAGAACAGCTCAAGGATTACTACATCCGTCCCGGCTCCAGCGAACTGGTCAATCTCTCATCAGCTGTTTCCGGCGCCGGCACTCAAGCTAGTGCCGATGCGGCGCCTCTGGTATCGCTGGATGCCTTCGTGCATCTCGAAGAGCATGTCGAACCCAATCAACGCACCCAGTTTCAGCAGCTCAACTCTTTGACGGTACAGGGAGTCATGGCTGCCGGCGTACCGCTGGGAGATGCGCTGGAATATCTCGAAGGGGTTGCACAGGAAATTTTCCCACGCGGCTATGGATGGGACTACTCGGGAGGTTCGCGCCAGTATGCACAGCAGGGAAGCGCGCTGGTGATCACCTTCTTTCTCTCCCTTGTGGTGATTTACCTGGTACTCGCCGCCCAGTTCGAGAGCTGGCGTGACCCGCTGATCATCCTGGTGTCGGTGCCCATGTCGATTGCCGGCGCACTGGCTTTCATTACCCTGGGTTTCGCCACCATCAACATCTATACCCAGGTTGGATTGATCACCCTGATCGGCCTGATTGCCAAAAACGGCATCCTCATCGTCGAGTTTGCCAATCAGCTGCAGATCAGGGAGAGGCTCGGCAAACGGGAAGCCATCGAGCAGGCTGCGGCGATTCGCCTGCGGCCGATCCTGATGACCACGGTCTCGATGATCGTCGCCATGGTTCCACTATTGACCGCCAGCGGCCCGGGAGCCGTGAGCCGCTTTCATATCGGGCTGACCATTGCTGCAGGCCTGGGAATCGGTACGCTGTTTACCCTGTTCGTAGTGCCGGCGGTTTATCTACTGTTAGCGCGTGAACACACAAGCGCAGAGCAGCCGGAGAGCACTACTCCACAAGTGCAGGAAGCCTGATATGATCACTGCCAACGACTTTCCGCCTGTCGCACCGACAGCCATGGAGAACCGATAGCCCCCTTCGTCGACTACGGCTCAAAGGCGACGTTCGGCGCTCAACACCTCAAACCGAGTATAGAAAGATGGCAACAAGCGCAAGACAGAGACAGAAGAGACTTGAAAAAAAGAACCAGAAAAGGAAATTGGCGAAAAAGGCAATCCCGACTCTCTTGCAATCCGGAAAAAAAGCCGCCGCTTATGCAAAATACCCCATACATGAGTGTTTGGTTCCTGAGGGCTTGTTTGATATAGGTATTGGTGAAATAGTCGTTACGCGCAAAACAGCAGGCGGCGATATTGCCCTAAGCGCATTCATCCTGGATGTTTTTTGCCTGGGTGTAAAAAATGCTCTCTTTAAAGTTATGAATGAGCATGATTATCACTATAAATATAAAAAAGCGATCGCACAAAGCCATGAAGGGAGGGAATTTAACGAGACTCATCCTTCATGTGTAAAAAAGCTAATAGAAGACGCAGTTAGCTATGCTGAAGAGTTAGGTTTTCCACCTCATAAAGATTATAAGAACTCTAAAGGCCTACTTATTGGAATAGATCCAAAAACATGTCCGGTGACATATCGATATGGGCAAGATAACAAACCTTTTTTCATTCAAGGTCCGCACGAAACCCCGTCACAGGTAAAAAAGATACTGGGGAAGTTACACAATAAGTGTGGAGATGGTGGCTATAATTATACGGCTTTTTTTTGAGAGACTGCTGTGAAAGCAATTGCGGGGCGATCCAGAGCAAAGCAGATGCAATACCCATTACATCAAGGAGAGCAGACATTCCAAACGGCGCAGGTTTCTTCATCGCCTTCCTTGCACTACTGATGACGCCATTTGTGGCTTATGCGGTGGCGGTGCGTTCAGTGGGTGGTAACCCGGATATCAGGATTGCGAAATGACGAGAGCAACCGCCACCGTCCAATCAAAGAGAAAAGGAGATATGGGAGGAAAGCTGCGAATGACCACCACTCATTCAAAATTTACATCAAGCGAATAGGAAGTGCATTAGTCAGAAGGCTCAGAATGAATATTGAGGGCGATCACGGCGACTGTAACCGCCGTGATCGCTCCCTTGGATTAGTAATATATCAGAGCTTTGGCGTCGGAGTATTTCTACTCCCCGTGAATCTCGATGTGACCTACCTCATAGGGATTGAGTTGCGAAGCGTCGTCATGCGCCTTGGTGCCCGGCAGGATTTCGAACCTTGGGTCGAACACAACCAGGGTCGAGGCGAGTTTGTCGAGAATCTCTGTGTTGCCCTCGACCTTTGCCGTACCGTCTGCAATCTGCGCCTTCAATGTTTTGCTTCCAGCCATCACCGCTTCGAGGTCACTGCGGTTGATGGTGATGGTGAGGTCAGGATCATCGGCCAGGAATCCCTCGATGTTAGTCAAGGTGGCATTGCTGAGCTCGACGATGTATTTCTCTCCATTGTCCGGCGTGATCAGGTTGATGGTGAACTCCATGCCCTCGGCTTTTCGGCTGTCCATGCGGATACCGAGGAAGTCCAGAAACAACTCGGTGCTCATGGCGCGGACAACATCGGGACCGGCGGAGTCGATCTGTGCACCCTCCGGTATGCCCGAACGCAGTTCGAAGGCGCCCGAGAGATAGCTGTTTCGCAGGCCGGGATTCTCCTGCTGGTAACCGATCTGTTCGAACACATCAGCCAGCAGATCCTTGGCCGCCTGGTTCTGCGGTTCGGCCTGCACCAGCTTGTTCATGATCTCCTGGGCCTGGAAATACTCTCCTTCGTCATGCAGCTTCCTGCTTTTCACCATGATGTTGTCTGCACCTCCCATCATCTCCACGTACAGGGGTGCGGAGTCGGCGGGCGAAAGCGGGATCAGAGTGGCCGGATTGGCATCCCAGTAGCCCAGAAAGCGGTTGAGGACGCCGCGGCTATTGTGCTCCGGTGACCCATGGTAACCACGGTTAAACCAGTTATCGGAAATACTCCTGGGCGTCTTGTAGACATTGTGAATCTGGTTGATGGTGACGCCCTGATTCGCCAGATGCAGCACCTGGTTGTTGATGTTGGCGTAGAGATCACGCTGCCCGCGCAATACCTCCTGCACGCGGTCGTTGCCCCAGCGCGGCCAGTGGTGCGAAGCGAACATGATTTCCGCATCCTTGCCGAAAAGCTGCAGCGCCTCGTCGATATACTTGGACCAGCGCAACGCGTCCCGCACGGGGGCGCCGCGCAGCGTGTAGATGTTGTGAAAGGTCCCCTGGACGTTCTCGCCCATCCACAGCAATTTCTTGTCCGGGAACCAGGTGTTCATCTCCGACGGCGCTTCAGTATTTGGCGTGTTCTGGAAGACCATTTTCACACCATCGATGGTCAGCTCCTCGATGTCCTTTTCAATAACATGGGTCGGTGCAATGAGTGTGACATTGCCAATCGATACATTCTGTGCGAGACCCTGACCAGCGTGACCATAAGGGCTGGCGGGCAGCAGGAGGCCGTACTGGTAGAACAGGCGACGGTTCATGGCGTTGCCGGCATAAACATTTTCGGAGATGGCGTGTAGCATGAAGTCGCGAGGCGCAATGATCTGGACCTTGCCGGCCTGCACGTCGGCCTCGTCAACGACGCCGCGCACACCACCCCAGTGATCGCCATGTGAATGCGAGTAGACCACGGCCTTGACAGGCAGCTTGCCCAGGTGTTTATCAACCAGCTCGAGCGCTGCCCGTGCCGTCTCCTCGGCGGTCAGCGGGTCGAAGATGATCCAGCCGGTGTCGCCCTTGATGAATGTGATGTTGGCCAGGTCGAAGCCGCGCACCTGGTAGACGCCGTCCATCACCTCGTAGAGGCCGTAGTTCATGTTCAGCGTCGATTGGCGCTGCAATGAGGGATGGATGCTGGCAAACTCCTTACCCTTCAGGAAAAACTTGTAGCGTTCCATGTCCCAGGCTACATTGCCGGCATCCGCCATGATCTGCCAGGAGTCGGGGGCGGCGATGAAGCCCTTCTTCTCCTCATCGAAGTCCCGTGTGTCGGAAAATGGAAGCGTTTTACGCGAAGCCTCGAGAATTTTAATGGTGTG
>DAOUQU010000058.1 GCA_030625445.1 Gammaproteobacteria bacterium | reverse complement strand
CTCTCCAACAACTTCGCATTCAGCCACCAGCTGCTTTCCGCCATTCATTCCGGCGCGACTCTGGAGATCAACGCCGCTTTCGATGCGCAAGAGGTGCTGGAGAAGATCGAAACAAGCGGCGTCACCATGCTCTACATGATGCCGGTGATGTTTCATGCCTTGAACAAGCAGGCGGCAGGTAGAGGCCGTCCCATAGCCAACCAGCTGCGCCTGGCGATTGTCGCGGGTGATACCACGCCCTTTGTCGTATTTGAGGAGTTCAGTCGACTCTTCGGCCTGGAGATGTGTGAAGGCATCGGCATGACCGAAACACAGGTCTACACGCTGAACCCTTTGGGGGAAGGAAAAAAGAGAGGCTCCGTCGGATTGCCCGTGACTTACACGGAGGTTGCGGTGCAGGACGAATCGGGCAACCCGTCACCCGTTGGCGAAACCGGAGAGATTGCAGTCAAGGGGGAGATCGTAATGCGAAGCTATCTGAATAACCCGGAAATTACAGCAGAAAGCTACCGTAACGGATGGTTTCTGACTGGTGATCTTGGCTATTTTGACGCTGATGGCTACCTGTGGTTCAGGGGGCGCAGAAAACAACTCATTATCCACGACGGTTCCAATATCTCACCCCAGGAGGTAGAAGAGGTCTTCTATCACCACCCGGCTGTCTTTGAAGTCGGTGTCATCGGTGAGCCGGACAAGTTTGAAGGCGAGATGGTGCACGCTTTTATCGCCTTGAAGCCCGAAGCCGGGACCGTCAGTGAAAAGGAGCTGCTGGATTTTGCCAGAGAACACCTGGCCGATTACAAGCTGCCGGAAAACATCACCTTCATCGATGCATTACCCAAAGGCGCGACGGGGAAGATTGACCGCAAGCTGCTAAAACAGTACGACAAAAATTGATGAGCAGTTACTGTTTTTTCAGCAACAGCAAAGCAGCTTCCGTCATCGCCTTTATGCCTGTCTTGATGGTGGTTTCGGGAGGAGGAGCGAAGAGGGGCGAGTGCAGGGGCGGCAGCGAAGTATTCTGCTGTTTTGCACGCTCGTATGCTGCCGGATCTGCGGCTCCCAGCCTGAACATCAAGGAGGGAATGCGCGGCTCGACCCTGCCATAACGCGAAAAATCCTCGCCCGCCATAGCCGGACGTATGCTTTTGACCCGTTCACCTCCCAGGATCTCTTCAAAATGTTTGCGCAAGCGCTCTGAAAGAGCTGGGTCATTGTAGACGGCCGGAGTGTACTGCTTTTCGATATAGACTTGAGGCAATTTCTCCTCCGGCATGCCATAAGATCGCGCCTGGTTGATGGCGATCCGTTTGATGGCGCCCAGCACCTTATTTCTTGTCTCGTCGCTATAGGAGCGAACGGTAAGCTGGAGTTCAACATGCTCCGGGATGACGTTGCGCTTCTCTCCACCATGAATGGTTCCGACCGTCACAACCACCGCCTCCTGCGGTGAAACTTCCCGGGAGACGATGGTCTGCAGTGCAATCACGATTTGCGCGGCAAGGACGACGGGGTCTCTGGCTGATTCGGGATAGGCTCCGTGTCCGCCATGACCGTAGACACTGATATCCACCGAATCGACATTGGCAAAACTGTATCCAGAGGGTACCGCGACAGTGCCGCTGGGAAGTTCGGGCATAACATGCAGTGCAAGGTTGTAATCCGGCCGCACAAATCGCTCAAACAACCCCTCCTCAAGCATTAAACGGGCGCCGAGGCCCTTCTCTTCGGCTGGTTCAGCGATCATCATGAGGGTTCCGGACCAGCGATCTTTCATTGCCGCCATCCGACGTGCGGTCCCGATAAAAACCGACATGTGGATATCGTGGCCGCAGGCATGCATGATAGGAATGCTCCGGCCATTGTTCTCCTGATGATGGCGCGTACTGGCATAGGGAAGCCCGGTTTTTTCCTCGACAGGAAGGGCATCCATATCGGTGCGGATCATTACCGTCGGTCCCTCACCGTTTCGCATCAGGGCAACCAGGCCATATCCGCCAATCCCTTCCGTGACTTCGAGACCTGCTTCGCGCAGCTCTGTTGCCAGGCGCCCGGCGGTTTTCTGCTCATGTAGGGAGAGTTCCGGATGGCTGTGAAGATATTTATAGAGATCATGCATATAGTAATAATCCTCGTGGATCGTATTTGTTAGCGCATCATCAGCCATACTCTCTGCAACAACCGTCAGGAGTGAGAGAAGAATAATCTTTACTGCCAGGGCACTGATCCTGTTACTCATGGTATGGGTTCCTGCCCAATATCTGCATTGAATGACCTGCGAGTATACTTTTCAATATCTTTTCTTGCTACAGTAGAAGGCATTTATCGGTAATACGCCAGCTCATTGATGATTTCTGCACGGCTCAGGTTGTGCCAAATCGGATTCATTGAGTTGGTCAGAAACACAGAGAGGGAATGACAATGAATATTCAAGAGAATCAAGAGGGCAAATGGCAGATACTGCAAGTTGCCGGAAGAGTAGACAGTCTCACTGCCCCGCAATTGGATGAAGCTTTCAAACGGCTTATCGATGACGGTGGTCGTTGGCTGAAGCTGGACCTCTCCGAGGTGAAGTATCTCAGCAGTGCCGGCCTGCGGGTCCTGCTGGCGACCCTGAAGAGGGTCCGGGCTCTGACTGGTGATCTGCAACTGTACTCACCCCGGGACAACGTCAGGGATGTGCTGAAGATTTCAGGATTTTCCAGCCTCTTCACCATTGGCGGCCCCGATTCATCAGTTGATGACTGATGAACCTTCGCACCCGCCTCCTGCTCACCCTGGTTCCGGCCGTTTTATTGCTCTCCATGGCCGCTATTCTGATGGCCTTCAGCTATACCGAGGAGACACTCCTGCAGCAGATAAATCGCGCAGGATACAGCCTGACTTACTCCAATGCGAAGGAGATTGATGTATTGTTCGAGACATCCCGGAAGGTGGCCGAAGGAATCGCCCTGGGGGTGGGGCAGGAGCAGCAGCTGGAGAAAAGCCGGGTCACCTCCCTTCTCCGCCGCACCCTGAAACAAAACCCTTTGGTTTACGGCTCTACCGTGGCATTGCTGCCGGAGGCCACACCTCTTGGGCAGTTTGCGCCCTATCTATACCGCAGAGACGGGGAGTTGCTCACCAAGACCCTGGCGTCTGCGGAGTATGACTACACCAGCTGGGAGTGGTTCCGCCGACCGCTGGAGAGGCGGCAGGGAGTGTGGGGAGAGCCCTATTTTGACGAAGGGGGTGGCAATGTAATGATGATCACCTACTCTGCCCCCATCCAGCGTGGACAGGAATACGCCGGCGTAGCCACCGTCGACATCTCCCTGGAGAATCTGCTCTCCCGGATACGCTCGCTGCGTGTCGGGGGAACAGGGTACGCCTTCATTGTCACAGGAAGCGGCCGCCTGATCGCCCACCCCGGTGAGGGAATTCTTTCTGCAAACACATTGTCCCGCTATGCTGATAAAGAGAAATCTGATTATTTCCGGATTCTGCATACCATGGTAAGTGCCGGGGATACCGAAACCCGGGAGCTGGTTGACCGGGTCAACAGCAAATCCGGCAGGGCTTTTTCCAGCCCTATCCCTTCGATGGGAGGTCACCTGGTCATCATCTATCCCAGTGATGAAATACTCAGTCCGCTGCACGAGTTGAAAAAACGCATGCTCCTTGCCGCTGCCATCGTGGCGGGATTTATCCTCCTCATTATCCCCTGGGTCTCTTCCAGTGTAACCTCTCCGCTAAGACGGCTGGTATCCCTGACGGAGGAGTATTCTCGAGGAGATTTCGGAAAACAGCTCGACGAAAAAAGCGGTCCCACAGAGATGCGCCATCTCTCCAGGGCGTTCAATCGCATGGGAAGCGCCATCATCGACCAAATCGAGACCGTCCGCCGCACTACTGCCGAGAAAGAACGCTATCATCAGGAGTTGGAGATCGCCGCCGGGATTCAGCAGGATATCCTGCCACGCCGGTTTCCCCCTTTCGATGAGCTTGCTGAGCATCTGGACATCTATGGGATAACCCGCCCGGCCCGCGAGGTGGGTGGTGATTATTACGATTACTTTCGTTTGCATGGCGGCAAGATCGCGGTTGTGGTTGCGGATGTTTCCGGCAAGGGAGCAGCCGCTGCACTCTTCATGGCCATGACTCACACTCTCATCCGTGATATAGCCGCCCGGAGAGTGCCACCTGCAGAGGTGTTGCGTCGGGCCAACCGGGTTCTGGCCGAAGACAACCCCTCCTCTATGTTCGTCACCCTGTTGTACGGCGAATATGATCCATTTTCGGGGCAGATAAAACTCTGCTCCGCTGGCCACAACCCGCCCCTTGTGCGCGGAATCAATGGCCATTCCAGACAGCTGGATCTGCCGGTAAGGCTGCCACTGGGCGCCATGCACGATACCAGCTATCAGGCGCTGGATCTCACTCTCGAAGAGGGCGAGGTGCTGGTTTTGTATACCGATGGAATCACGGAGGCGTCCGATCTCAACGATAACGAGTGGGGCATGGAGCGATTTGCCAGCGCCTTGAGTGGTCTTTCCGGAGATATGCGCTCCCTGACGGATCACCTGCTCAGGCGGGTAGATGAGTTTGCCACCGGCAGGGAGCAACACGACGATATCACCCTGCTGCTGCTTAAGCGTCTGGAAGGCGGAAATACTCCCGTTTCCCAAATCGATGAGGAGCAAACCATCCGTCTAATCCTGCCGGCACACAACGATGTATTGGCGAAGGTGGCGCTCATCACCGGGAGCGTGGCCCGGGATACGGGTCTGAGCGAGCAGGATGCCCAGCGTTTTGTCCTTGCACTGGACGAGGTAGTGAGCAATGTCATTATGCACGCCTACGGGGGAGCACCGGGCAATACCTTTGAGCTGGTATTGATTCCGCGTGACGAAGGCCTGGAGGCAGTGGTTATTGATAGCGGAACTCCCTTCGATTTCGAGGAGGAGGTGGAGAGGTATGATGGCGAGGTGAACCTTGACAGCCCCATCGGCGGCATCGGTCTATTTTTGGCGAAGCGCTCTCTGGATCGTTTGACATACGAACCGGGAGCCGATGATGGGAACCGAATGTTCCTCTACAAGAGTCGCTCTGATGATAGCCTGTTGAATTGCACCAGGAACTGACCCAGGCTGTTGTTGACCAAATCAAAACGTCTCCGCCGGTTGCAGGTGGGGCCGGAGATGGCCGATAAGCCACAACAGGCGCTCGCAATGATTGGTCAGTTCCAGCAATTGCAGCTTCTCCTCACCATCAAGCCCCTGATCTTCAGCCAGATAGGCATCCCGGAACTGGGTTAAGACACCACTGCGTCCATCCACCATGCTATCGATGAGTTCCAGTTCCAGTGGATCTCCGCCATGAGCCATGCTGTCCGTCAGGGTCAAGAGCACCGCATCCAGCCCCTCAACCAAGTTGTCGGCCAGGCGGTAGAGGGGGCTCTCTTCGGCAACCTTGACGGTCTGGGAGGCCAATGCGAACAGGGTCTCATCGATCCGCTCCAGGGTGGCCTGCAGGGCTAGTTTTTCGCTTAGCCGCTGATAGGTCTCCGGCGCCGGGTTGGTGGAGGCAATATCTCGCAGAAATTGGTTGATCTCTCCGGCCAGCGAAGCGATTGTCTTAAGCTGCTCCTGCAGGGCGCCGTCAGCCGATTCCCGCCGTTCCCGGGCGATATCCAGGTAACGTGGAAAGTAGCCGAGAAGTCTGATCTGTTCCAACCGCACCAGATCCAGGGCCGACTCCGGCTCATTGAGTGCCTGTGCATGGAGAAACTTGGGCCGGGCGTCGCACTCCTCGACAGTGGGCGGCCAGAGACGTTCCAGGATGACGACCGTCGGCCGCAGCAGAAAGATCATCAGCAGTCCCGGGACCAGGTTGAAGATAAGGTACACCGTGGCCAGTTGCTGGCTCACATCATCGGTCAGCCAGGTAATGAAACTCTTGACCAGGGGGAAACCGGTCCATTGCTCCAAATAGAACAGGGGGACGAAGATCAGGCACCCCACCACATTATAAAAGACCTGGTACATGCTCACCTGCCGGGGCCGGCCGCGGAGTTGCATGGAGAGCAGGTAGGTGCCAACACTGGCACCCAGATTGGCTCCGTAGACGGTCATGATGGTCTGATCGATGCTGAACAGGCCCGCCTCGGCGAACACGATGGCAATGACGGAAATTGCAACTGAAGACTGGGTAATCACCACCAGCAGGGTGCCGATAATGAGTCCCAGCATGGGGGAACCGCTGCTGCCCGCCAGTATCTCCTGGACCCAGGGATGCTGCGCCAGGGGGGCGGCCCCCTCCTGGAGTATGCGCAGTCCGAAAAACAGCAGGCCGGCACCGAACAGGGCCCGGATCAACGGCCGCCAGAGTATCAGCCGCTGGCTGGCATAACCGATGCCGGTGATGCCCAGCACCAACAGCACCAGGCTCTTGATGTCGCCGGTAACGATAAACACGATCAATCCAGCGATCATATTCTGCCCGACGATCATAGGCAGAGCCTGAGTGATGCCGATGAGCCCGGAGGCCAGCAGGCTTACTATGATGAAGGTGGTAGCGGCGGTGCTCTGGGTGATGGCAAAGAAGGCGCCACCCCAGGCGGCGCCCAGGAGCCGGTTTTGGGTCCATTTGGCCACCCACAGGCGAAATTTTCGGCCGGTAAGCTGCTTCAGATGCTCGGTCAGCATCTGCATGCCGGCGAAGAAAACCCCCAAACCGGCAATTATGAGTGCAAAATGTTCCAGCATGGTCCCTGATTTATTCGACTATTATTCCCCAAACTGCCAAAGTGTTGATCCTGTTCGTCATGGTATTGGTTCCGACGCAGTGTTCATGTCATTATTGAGATAGATTGATCAATTGGCCCTGCAAACATCGATGAATTGAAATGTCCGTCCATCAAAAAGCCCCTTGTCGCTGAGTTTGAGTTCCGGAATCACCAGCAGCACCATAAATGAGAGTGCAATAAAGGGTGCGCTTAACGCAGAGCCCAGCCTCTCTTTGACAATGCGGTCAATCTTTTCATACTCTCTGGCCACGCTGAAGCCATCTTCCGCACTCATGATCCCTGCAATTTCCAGAGGCAGCACCCACTCTTCCGCCTCACTGACGGCACAAATCCCGCCTTGCTGTCTGATGAGCAGGTTAACAGCAGTGGGCCGTCAGTGAAAAGGAGCTGCTGGATTTTGCCAGAGAACACCTCGCCGATTACAAGCTGCCGGAAAACATCACCTTCATCGATGCATTACCCAAAGGCGCGACGGGGAAGATTGACCGCAAGCAGTTAAAACAAAGTGGGTATCCACTTAACTCAGCCACAAACAATATTTAGTGGTCAATTACTGAAATAGGGCTCTCAACATACAATATGTCGTATTGAGTTGAGCAAACTGGATAGCCACTTAAAACAATTATGAGGCTGGGAAAACTCCTCTCTGTGATGGTTAACCCTGCTTTCTCTTTAATTCCGTCAGTTCTAACTTCATGGCCTCTACCCGTGCTTTCATCCTCGCTATCATACGTTCCCGCGATTCTATCATCCGCTCCATTCTCTCCACCTCATTCGCCTCTCCCATCCCATACAGTATCTCCAGCACTCTTGCTCTCTCCTCCTCATCCATCTCCGCTATCCATGCCTTGATCTCTTCCATTAGCTCATCTGAGGTATTCTGCCCAGTCATATCGTCTCTCTTTTGTGTGTAAAAAGATCAGTCTAGCACGCTGTAGTTGAGGTTTTCTGCGCGCTGATCGCATCGCAGTAATCGCCTTGGAGTAATCAGGTGCAGGGGCGTTCTGACAACCGCATGAGGTGACCCCTCCCATTCGCAATGGATTATCCTCGATAATCGCCGTGCCGCCACAAGAGCACCTGCAAACCCATTGCAGAGTCCCTCGTCCCGGTGATCTGCAGAGTACTAGCAGATGATCGAATTGTCTGCCGACCAGAGTAACCATCATGCACCCCTTCTCCTGTTGATCGATAATTAATAGTTTAGAGTATATTAAGAGAAAGTCAATGCAACCGCATGATGAATATGATTTTATTAAATAAACTTACTGCACATGCGATGTTGATTGTAAGTGCGCGCTCATCAAAAATTCGCATCGTGAAGCAATACCATCAAGACTCCCTCGCAGAGACAATAGCAGGCAGGTGGGCATTCACCCTGAAGATTTTTAGAAATTGAGGAGCAGAATTTGGCTTTGGTGATATGTCAGGATTGATGCAGACAGCAGGGATGCCTGTTGGATGAATTACCCGGATAACTTGCACCGGAAAAATTTGAAGGGGGGCCTCTTCGACTACTTGTCATTGTCCTTCTCTGGCTCCTCTGGCTCCTCTGGCTCCTCTCTCTTCTCTGGGGCCAGATCTTCATCCATGAGGATACGGTGCGCCTCGCCCTCCATGTCGTCAAACTGACCATTGCGGGCAGCCCAGAAGAGCAGCGCTACAGCTCCCAGCCCAAGGATTATCATAAAGGGGATCAAACCGTAGATGACTTCCATCTTTCAACTCTCATTCAATGATGACGAAATAGTGTACGAATCCGCGCGGCGTTGCCAATCACCAGTAGCGAGCTGACGGGCATGGAGATGGCCGCAACCAGCGGAGTCACCAGGGCCGCAACCGCCAGCGGCACCATAATGATATTATAGGTGATCGAGATGCCGATGTTCTGACGAATGGTGCGCAGGGTCCGGCGCGACAGCGCTGACGCCAACGCCACCTTCTCGAGTTCATTGCTCATGAGGACGATATCAGCACTGGCAATGGAGACATCGGTGCCGGACCCCAGTGCGATCCCCACATCTGCACGCACCAGCGCGGGTGCGTCATTG
>DAOUQU010000005.1 GCA_030625445.1 Gammaproteobacteria bacterium | reverse complement strand
TAAGCTACCAGCGATCCGTAGCTACCGCTGCCGGCAGAATTGACGTAGACATAAATCTCCGGTGAGCCATTAGCATCCAGATCCGCAATTTCGGCAGCGGTTACCGCGCCGTCTATCTCTACAGAGACGGGCTCATTGCCTGATTCCAATCCGCCCGGCTGGATGGTTAATCTATTCAGTGAAGAGTTATTCGCACTGCTTACGCGGAATGTGATCCCCTGTAATTGGTAGCTCTGGTCGAATCCAGTTGGTGCTTCGTTTGCTGCAAGCGTGGATCTGTCCCAATAGACATACACTGATTCATCCGCCAGCCGGAAAATCAAACCCTCTTTGCCCAGGCCGCTTTTCTTGAATGCCGGCTGTCCGGACTGATCAAGATAATTTCCAGGTTGATCACCATCCGGACTCAGGTCGTGCTCTTTTCCATCGGAACGGGTGATAAGGATGAATCCCTGGCGTTGCGAAAACGTACAGGCGATTGATGCTGACGCCTGATCTATACCCTTTGGGTAGATGTCACAACGCGCTTCAACCGCATCCGCCCGCGCTTCAATGCTGATACTCAAACTGAGTAGAAAACCGAGAGTTAATGAAAGTTTTAATAAATTTCTCATTGCCTATCCTCCAAATTATCGCTTGATAAGGGCTATACTGATTCTCAGCCCATTGTACCTATACAAAAAGCAGATAAAGTATTTTCGTAATTATTCAGTTCATGCGAGACCGTCGCTGCTGCTGGATATATCTACCGGAAAATGCCGTAAATACTTCCATTCAGACGAAGCACATCCTATGAAAGAGATGGTTACTTTTTTACACCAGTGATAACGTTCTTGTTCGGCTGCATGTGATGAATCTTCTCCTTGACCCAGCAGGCTTCAAGATCCTTGTGGTAATCAAATCCCTTGCAGCGTGACTCGCGACTGCACCAGGCGGCGCAATCCTCCACACTGGTGGCAAAATCTTTGTAGTAATCACCACCGCGTCTTTCAGAACCTGCATCGACAGCATAACCATCAATCCTGATCGTTTCTGTCTCAGTAGCGGCTTGTGATCCACTGCAGCTTCCTTCGGCAAGGAAACGGCCCGCGACCCAGCCTTTAGTTCCCTGATACTCGATATGACACCAGCGGGGATGGTCTCTTTTCGCTGCCGCCTGCTCCCGCTTTGAGAGATTTGTGAACTCCTCCATGGTGAGCCCACCTTTGCAGCCAAGATTTCTGACGCACTCCGCTCCCGGAGGGACCTCCCCCACTTTTTTGGCATGCGAATCAGCGTGACTACGTATGTTCAATACGTCATTGCCGGCAACACCATGCACACGATAGTAATCAGGGCCATCTGCTTCTGCATGGGCAAAGCCGGCAGCTGTGATCAGCAGGGAAAAAATCAATGTTATTACTGTTTTCATCGTCTGGTCTCAAAAGGTTGGTTTTAGGGGGGAAGTTTTAGGTTTTAGGTTTTAGAGATTGCTTCGATGTAGATTGGGGTTTTCCTTAAAACCTAAAACCTAAAACTTAAAACTTCCCCTATTTTATCTGCAGCCACCAGGGTTTTTCGAAAGCCTGCTTCTCCTCCTCGCTGCCCTGTTTATAGAAGGAGTGCTTGCTGTCGGTGACAAAATATTCCCAGAAAGGCGCTTCGAAGCTCTTCTCAAGAATCTTGAACGCTCCCTTTTGCTGCTGCTCTTTCAGAAAATCGCGCATGGCATCGAGAGGCTCCGGTCCGACCTGCTGAAAAATGATACGTCCACCATATTGCTGATAGAGCGCCTTGTTGATCATCCATTGCTCGACAAATGCCTTGACAACAAACTGTTTGTTCTTGAGGGCTGCTTGCGGGTCCTGTTTGCTCTCACTCTCCTCCTGAAGGTCGTATTTGTGGAGAGTCTCCAGGGTATCGAGTTCTGATTGAAGCCGCTTTGTCTCTTCTGCAGGCAGTGATCCGGCGTTGAGCTGCTGTTGAATCGCAACTCTTCTCGCATCATTCTCTTTGCGGTCATCGCGCATCAACTGATCCATCGCGGCAATATAGAGATCGATATCATCCCGGGTCGCTTCTATTTTGTTCTTCTGTGCATAATCCAGAATAAGCTTCTGGTTGATGACATATTGCATCTCCTCAGGATCCTTTGTCCTGATCTGCATGCCAAGCACCTCTGCGACTACGGGGTCACCCGGGTTGCCGTAACTCTCCCCGGCATTAAGCTGGCCTGCTGATACAGACAGCATGGCAAGAGATAACCAGATGAATAATTTTTGCATGATTAAGTTCTCCTTCGAATAGGAATAGCGTGAGAGTATAACTCAGGGATGAGGCAGAAATTAAAGTACCAAGATGTGCAGGATTTTTGTTTGTGGTTTTTGTTGCCACGTCGGGCGCATAGTGAACTATGTAACCAGAGTGGCGGCGAAAAGCACGGACAAAAAGACAAGCGAGATTGGTACTTTAATAAATGCCTCATCCCTCAGTGATCTGTTTCCAGTAACAGCTGCATCATCAGGCTCACCGTATGCCAGTGTGGTTTACATGACGGGTGATTGCGGAAACAGATCCCTCCACCAGCTCCTACCAGCGATCTGAGCCACTCCAGGTACTCTTTCTCATTGATGGCCGGTGCACCTGTCCAGCGTAAAAAGATCAGGCTTTCAGCAACACCATCGACAAACTGATCTCGCCGGAATTGCGGCAGCAGTAATTGAAGCCTCTCTCTGGCTCTGTGCAGCGCCTCTGCTTCAGCGTTACAAAAGTGCAATGCCAGCAATGCATGAGACGTCAGGTAATACCCCGATTCCCCATTTTCACGAACAAATGCACCATCCTGACGCTGTCTCTTCAGCAGCCGCCGCAAACCCGTTTGAACGAATTTCTGATCATACCGCTGCGAGAAACCACAGTAAAAAATCAGGGAGTTGGCAACATCGAGGAGGCGCTCTGTCGTATTACAGTCTCTCAGTTGCTGATCACTTGCAGAGAGATCGACATCGGCATTCACTCGCCGCAGAAACCCGTTGATCAGGTGCAGGTCCACCAGGCCGCCGCACTGCCACTGATACCTTTTCCACAGTTCAAGCTGGTGACTCAAGCGAAGAACGAGCTTGCGGGAACCCGGGTGATTGGTGGTGAGAACATCCGTCACCAGCGGCATGCTGAATGACGAGACCAGGTTCAAATCGGGATGCGGCGCAACGATTTCTGCTGTCAGCCGGGAGTGCATCCATTGACGCAGCGACGCGCTCTCTTCGGATGCCATCGCGGGAAAGCTCAGCAGAGCGATCATGACGCCCTGGAAGAATTTCATGGATTTGTTAGGAAAGCTCTGAATAAATCGATGGGATGGGGGTTTGGGGGAAGGGAGGGCGCAAAGCTTTCTATAAGTCATTGATATACACCCCTTCCCCCATAGAAATACTTGCAAGGAAGCTCTGATTAAAGCGCGAAGCGATTTAATCAGAACTTCCTTAGGGAACAAATGGATTGGTGGCGCGCTCGATGCCAATGGTTGTCTCCGGACCGTGGCCGGGTATCACGGTGACATCATCGGGAAGCGGCCACAGGCGCTGCTGTATCGACTCAATGAGCTGCTGATGATTGCCGCGTGGAAAATCGGTGCGTCCAATGGAGCCGCGGAACAAGACATCACCGGCAAACAATAGTTTGTGCTCCTTATCGTATAAAACGATATGGCCCGGCGTATGCCCGGGACAATGAAGCACCTTTAGAAATCGTTCACCAACAGCGATCTCATCTCCCTGATGCAGCCATTGATCCGGAGTGAAATCTCGCGGTTTGGGGAAAGCAAACATCTGCGCCTGCTGCTCCAGCATCTCCAGCAGGAAAACGTCGTCCTCATGCGGACCAATGACGGGGATCCCATAGTGTTCGGCAATACCGGCAGTTCCACCGACATGATCCAGGTGGCCATGCGTCAGAATCACCTTTACAGGTTGCAGATGATGTTGAGTGACAGTCTCGATGATGAACTGCTCATCGCCGCCGGGATCGACAACAGCCGCTTCCATGGTGGCGTCACACCACACAAGCGAGCAGTTCTGCTCAAATGTAGTAACTGGTAACGTGGTATATCCCATTAGTTTATTCCCGTTGATTTGGGACAGTTGTGTATTTTGAGTTTCAGAAGAGGCATCAGTAAACTCACGCTTTCAGATGAGAAGCTTTATTGAAAAACCCCGGCTCCAGCAAATTCACTCATCAACTCAGCCAAAGAGTCAACATCCCAGTCAGGTTTTCTAATCCCACCCGGCCAGGCCATCCCCCGAGGGAACCTGCCAGTGCGTACAAGCGCCGTTTTTATTCCCAATGCCGCTGCCCCGGCAATATCTGTGTCCGGCCTGTCGCCGATCATTATACAGTCGCCCGCCCCGACGCCAAGATGCTCCATGGCCATCTGATAGAGCAGCGGTTGTGGCTTGCCGATAATTATCGCTTTGCGATCTGTTGCCACCTCAAAAGGAGCTACCAGCGCACCTCCTCCCGGCAACACCAAATGTCCCTCTTTGCGCCAGGCATCGACGCTAGCATCCGGATTGGTAGCCACAAGCGTTGCGTCTTTGGAAAGCACAAGATTGATACCCGTCGTCAGGCTCTCATAATCAAGTCCTGCGCCTTCGCCGATGACCACATAGTCAGCATCATACCGATCTTCGCTTCCTGCTGCGGAGAGAGCTTCATGCAGTCCATCGGCTCCAACAGCAAAATAGTGGAAACCCGGTTTCTGTTGCGCCAGCCACGCCGCAGCCGCCTGCGCTGATGTCAGTATCTGTTCAGCCACAATCCCCGTGAAACCCATAAAGGAGAGCTTCTCTGCAACCTGCAGGGGTGAACGGATGGGGTTATTGGTAATATAAAGATGCCTGGATTGCGATACCAGGCGAACAAATTCCAGTGCGCCGGGAAGCACCTGGTCACCACGATAGAGAACGCCATCCATATCCAGTAAAAAAGCCGTCATCTCTGTAGCACTCCCGGATATCCTGGATCTTGTCGCTGCCCGCAAGGAGCATTTTATTCTCTTCTGTGACGATCTCTCTTTCGAGGCCGATGAGTCCACCTACAAACCACTCAAGGCGGCACTCGAAGGTTCGCTCAGCGGGCTCCCGGAGAATATATTAATCTACGCCACTTCCAACCGTCGCCATCTGCTGCCGGAGTATCATTCAGAAAATCGCGAGGTCGAGGTTGTCGATGACGAGATTCATCATGGAGAGAGTGTGGAGGAGAAGATCTCACTACCCGAACGATTCGGACTGTGGCTCTCCTTCTATCCATTCAGGCAGAATGAATATCTCGCGATCGTTGATCACTGGCTAAGTCACTTTGGACAGACGCCTGATGACAACAGTAGAGAACTTGCACTGAGATGGGCTCTGCACAGGGGTTCGCGCAGTGGGCGTGTGGCAAGGCAGTTTGCTGTTTATCATGCAGAGTTTGGTTCCGCTGAGAGTTACAAACCAACCAGCTCGGCATGCACGCCGTCTGCCTTGACGCAATTGAGAATCTCGATCGCTTTGGTGGCGTCGGGATCGTACTCGACGATCATCAGGTGCGGCTTGGCATCATCGAGCCGTGCAACAACGACTCCAGAGACTTCGCGCACCTTGTCCGTCAGTGCTTCACGGTGATCATGATCGATGTTCTCATCGACATGGACGAGGATATCTACTAAATCAGTCATTTTGTAGCGCTCCAGAAAAGTTGCTGTTGTCGGAAAAGGGTTGCAGGAAGGAATACAACTTATCCCGGCAACCTCTTTTGTTTGCAATCATTATAAAGTTTTTAGTTCGTGTATTCAGGCTTTTATTTATATTCTTCCCATCGTGGCAAATTGCGCTCGGAAGAGCGCTCCTACTCGCTGATCAAGACCTCGGTGCCCACCGTCGCCAGCTCGCACAAATCAACGATATCATGGTTGCGCATACGGATGCAGCCATGCGACAGCGGCTCCGCCATCGGCTGGCTATCCGGTGTTCCGTGGATATAGATATAGCGTTTGAGGGTGTCGCACTCCCCTCCCCGGTTGAATCCTGACTCCTCTCCAGTGAGCCACAGGATACGCGTCAATATCCAGTCTCGTTGCGGCTGCTGCAACCCCAGTTCATCTGAATAGATCTCACCGGTGGCGCGACGCCCGATAAATACCGTGTTCAGCGGACAACTCCTGCCGATCACCAGCCGCACCCTGTGTCTGCCGCGAGGAGTGCAGCTGCTGTTGAGCTGCTCGCCGACGCCATTCAGCGCCGTGGAGACCGGATAGACACGCTCAGTAATTTGATTATTCAACAGTCTCAATTGCTGGTTGCTGACGCTGATGATGATTTGCCGCTTGTCTCTGCGAGGTTCTCTGTGACTCTCTCTAGCCATTGGATCTGCTCAAGTGCATCATAATTTCCATCGGTTGTTACCCTGTACCCCGCCACCTGCTGATGACGATAGACAACCAGCTGATCTTCATACCACAGCGGCACATAGGGCAGATCGGAAAGTAACTTTTTCTGCAGCTGCTGATAGAGTGGAATCTGCTGTTCGATCTGCTGCTGCGCCTCCGCCGATTCTATCAGTGAATCGGCTTCCTGTGAGCGATATCGTCCGCGATTCGCGCCTGCAGGCGGAATGGAGTCGCTGTGAAAAATATAGCGGAAGGTATCCGGTGTTTTGATTCCCACCCAGGTGAGGCTGTAGAGCTGAAAATTGCCGTTCTTTATATCCCCGAAGAAGGTGCCCCAGTCATAACTCTTGATGACCACCTCGATTCCGACCTCCGCAAGCTGATGCTGGATGATGGTCGCCAGTCTCAAACGAAAGGGGTCACTTGAGGTTTTATAGGTCAGATGCAGCGGATGCTGCGCATTAAACCCGGCCTGTGACAGCAGCTCACGCGCATGTTGCTGATCGTACTGAATTGTTTGCAGCTCCCTGTCAGCCAGCCGATGTTCCGGAGGAAAGAGCGCATTGGCAAGGCGCGCACGATCATGAAAAACATAATGGAGGATCGCCTCGCGGTCGATTGCATGAGCGATCGCCTCGCGGATGCGGTGATCTGCAGTCAGAGGATCGTCGAAATTGAAGCCCAGATAGGTAAAATTGCTGCCTGCCGCACTCATCAACTTAACCTCCGGCTGCCGGGAGAGATACTCCACCAGTGACGGAGAGATGTCATTCTGTATCAGATGGATCTCTCCGCGCAGCAGCTTCAGCACGCGAATCGCCGGATCCTTGACCAGCACCAGCTCTATTTTTTGCTGGTCACTTTTACGCAGCAGCAGCACCTGTGACGCATCCCGCTCGAGCAGGCGGAAACGCCCGCTGCCGACAGGCTGTTGCGTGAAGTCATGCCCGGAATCGAGCAGACCTGCAGGCAGGATGCCTGTCACCAGGTAGGAGGGGAAAAAGGGATCGGGGCGTTTGAGAACGAACTCCAGTGTCACCTCGTCCACCACCCTGATCTCCCCGATTACCGACAACGTCGAACGATGCGGAGAGTGCTTTTCAGGATCGAGAATGGCCTCATAGGTTGCAGCAACATCATGCATGTTGAGCCTGCTTCCATCATCAAACAGGGGCTGATCAAGCAGTGTGAAGCGATAGCGGTTTGGCTGTGGCCTGCTCCACTCCGCAAGGTCGGGAACCGGACGCCGGCCTTGGTCAAAGCGCATCAGGCCGCGATAGAGCAGATGATTAACGCGCTCGGATACGGCATCCGTGGCATAGCGTGGGTCAAAGTTTTCCGGCAGGCTCTGCACGCCGAAGCGGATATGGGACGGCGGTGAAGAGTCACATCCCCCCAGAATCAGCAACAGGGTTAGAAGAGTTAGCAGCCAGAAATCATGCACTCTTTGTGAATATGCGTCATCCCGGCGAAGGCCGGGATCCAGGGAATTTAATGACTTACTGGATTCCTGCCTTCGCAGGAATGACGGTCGTCGTAGTTTCTGAGATTTCACTAAAATATTGAAAACAGGAATCACCACCTTGAATAGGGCATTTCGCGCAACGAGACATTGTAATAACGGAAGTCATGAGAAACATCATCTCCCAGCCAGGGAGGCCTTTCAAAATCAACATCGATTGACGGCAGTTCGATCTCTGCAATCACCAGGCCTTCATTCTCCCCTGCAAAGCAATCGATCTCCCACTCATACTCACCGGCGGGAATCAGATAGCGAACTTTCTCAATGAGCGGCTGCAGGGCGACGCGATCCAGCATCTCCTGCGCTTCATCAAAGGGTATTTCATACTCATATTCGAGTCGATGAATTCCATCCGTTGAGCGCTTGATATTCAGAAATGCCTTGTCATTCTCTGTGCGCACACGCATGGAGCGTTCAAAGCCATCACACAGGAATCCCTGCCGCATAGAAATCTCTTCGCTGACGGCATCACGCCAGCTGTCATCGCGGACCAGGAATTTCAGCTCTATCTCTTGCGCCATGGTTTCATCCCATATTTCTCAATTTGCAGATGAGCGACCGGACTTTCTCGCAGTTGTTAGTTAGTTGCTAGTTGGCAGAAGTCTATACATATTGCTGACTACTGCAAACTGCCTACTGATGACTGCAAACTTTCTATTTAGTGACTGAGGATCTCCCTCACCCGCTGCAAATCCTCTTCTGTATCGACACCGGCCGGAGGAGTCTCGAGCGCCTCGGCAACATGTATCTTCTCTCCCATCCACAGGGCGCGCAGCTGTTCCAGTGATTCGCACTGCTCCACAGGCGCCGGTTTCCAGCTGCTGAAGCGCCTGAGAAAGCCGGCGCGGTAGGCATAGAGACCAAGATGCCGATAGTGCTGCAGCATCTGTGGCTGCTCTCGCTTTTCAAGCGCGAAGCCATCCCTGTACCAGGGAATCGGAGCGCGGCTGAAATAGAGGGCAAAACCGCTGTGGTCCATCACCACCTTGACAGCATTGGGGTTGAATACCTCCTGCTGCTGTGTAATTACAGTGCAGAGTGTCGCAATACTGGCTGCGGGATTTGCCTGGAGATTCCCGGCAACCTGCTGCCGCAGGCGTGGAGGCATGAGTGGTTCGTCGCCCTGTAGATTAACAATGACGGCATCGTCATTCCAGCCCATCTTCTCAACAACCTCCGCCAGCCGGTCAGTGCCGCTGGGATGATCTGCTGCTGTCAGGCAGACATCCACGCCGGAGGCTGTTGCAATACCGGCAATACGCTCATCATCCGTTGCCACTGTGATGCTGGCGGCGCCGCTTTCACTGGCGCGCTGCACCACATGCATCACCATGGGGAGATCGCCAATCTGCAGCAACGGCTTTCCCGGCAGGCGTGATGATCCATATCGGGAAGGAATGACGATATGAAAATCGCTCATGCAGAGATCTCTTCATCTGCAGGGAGTTTTCGCGCATCGACCACTAGCATCATCGGAATGCCGTCGCGTACAGGATAGGCGAGCCGGTCAACGGCACAGATCAGCTCGGATGCCTTCTTGTCATAGGTCAGTTTTCCCTTGCACAGGGGACAAACCAGTATATCGAGGAGTTTTTTATCCATTTTCATTCCGTTTCATATTTGCTTTGAGTGTGATTTGAGTGTGATTTGAGTCTTAGGGTTGAGGTGAACTGGCGAATGAAGTTTGCAGAGGGCTGTACTTTCAACTTCAGATACCAGTGCTTGTCAGTCGCATAAGGTCTGCATTTTACTGCATCTTTTGCAGTCATGATAACCGCCAGATCATCATTGAACTCAATATCAGCAGCTGTAAAGTTATGATGGTCAGGATAGCTGTGTTCTTCGACCTGCATGCCGGCATCAATCAGCAACTGGTAAAAACGCCCCGGATTACCGATGCCCGAGACTGCATGCACCCTGCTTCCTCTCATCTCCTCGATTCTCAGCTCCTCCCCCGTTGCAAGATTGCTAAGATGCCCGGGAGCAAGATGCATACAGTGATAACCGGTGCTGCAACGTTGATTCATAATCACGAAGTCAACCGTGCTCAGTCGCGATACAGGTTCACGCAGAGGACCTGCCGGAAGCAGCAGACCGTTTCCAAAGCGGCGTTCACCATCAATGACAGCAATTTCAATATCCCGCGCCAGTGCATAGTGCTGTAAACCATCATCGGAGATAATCACGTCACATGGATGGTGCTTGAGCAACTCCCTGACGGCCCCGGCGCGATCCGGATCCGCACACACCGGGCAGCCTGCCTCCGATGCAATCACAACAGCCTCGTCACCAACAATTTCAGGGTCACTGCCGGGCCGAACCTGTTGAGGCCAATGCGCTGCTGTGCCGCCATAGCCGCGCAGCACCACCCCGGGACGATAACCAATGCGAGCAAGATAGCGGCACAGCCAGATCACCAACGGAGTTTTTCCGGTTCCTCCAACACTGATATTGCCAACGATGATTACCGCTACCGGAGCACGATACACTTTTTTCAGATGCAATCGATAAGCAGCTCTTCGCAGCATGGAGATGAGCAGAAACAGCAGCGATAACGGGAAGAGCAACAGCGCCAGAGGATGCCAGGCTTTCCAGAAATAGTCAGGTGTCTTCATGCAGACTTCCCGATAGAACAGATCTGTTCCTCGTTCCCACGCTCCTGCATGGGAATGCAGAGCGGGCTCGAAGATAACTTCGTATGCATTCCCACCGGGGACGGTGGGAACGAGATAATAACCCCGTGTATGATCGCGGCCGGAAGACCGCTCCTACATTCTATGTTGCAGCAGACGTAGGAGTGGTCTTCCGACCACGATAGAAACACAGCCCCCTACTCCTCTTCCTGCACAAGCTTCCTGCCCGGAAACGTGAGCTTGTTCAAACCAAGCTGTGCCGCCACATCCATCACCGTCATGACAGCCTGGAATGGTGCATTTTTATCGACTTTCACAGTCACCGGGATATCCCTCTTCTCCATGGCAATATCGGAAATCGCGCGTTTCAGCAAGAGAGGAGTGGAGTTAAGCAACTCGCGGCCATTCACCGACATCATGCCGTTTGCCGCAACCTGAATGCTTAGCTCTATGGAGTGTTGATCTTCACTCTGCTCGGTCTCTATCGAGGGAAGCATGACCTTGATGCGGGCTGAATCCTTAAAGGTCGTTGAAACCATGAAAAAAATCAGCAGTAGAAACACCACATCGATCAGGGGAGTGAGATTGACCCTTGGTGTTTTTCTTTGACGCACCCGTGGTCGCACTTAACGGTTGCTCCGATGTAAAACATCAACCATCTGCACCGCTTTCTCCTCCATATCGAGCAGCAGCTCATCAACCCTTGATGCCAGAAAATGATGAAACAACATCGCCGGAATTGCGACAGAGAGACCAGCTGCTGTTGTAATCAGCGCCTGCGAAATCCCGCCCGCAAGCGCAGCGGGATTGCCTACACCAGCCGAAACAATCTCTGCAAACACCGTGATCATGCCGAGAACGGTCCCAAGCAGTCCCAGCAGCGGCGTAATATCTGCAATGGTGGCAAGCCCCCCCAGGTAGCGTTCCAGACCATGGGCCACCTGCCGTCCCGCCTCTTCAATCGCCTCCTTCATGACGGTACGAGGCTGGTTTCGGTTCCACAGCGCCGCCGCAAGCATCTGCTCCATCGGTGACTTGTCATGCAGCGAATTGATATAGTCAGGAGTCAATGTTGCCTGCTTATACTCCCTGTAGACATTCTGCACGACATTGTGGGGAATAACGCGCGTGCGCCGCAATGCGATAAAACGCTCAATAATGATTGCCAGTGCAATCACGGAACAAAGCAGTATCGGCGCCATCAGCCAACCGCCCGCACGAACCAGTTCGAACACTCCCCAATCCCTCTCTACTTTAGACTAGAATTTATAGCCGAAAAGCATGCTCCAGCCGCTTAAGTTATCGCCAAAGATGGCATTGACACCCACGCTGAGACTGCTGACAGAGAAAGGCACATGCAGTTGTGTCGCAAGTTTCTGCGGATTGGTGCGCAACGAAAAACCCACCTCGTTGAAATAGCTGAACCCCAGTACATCCCGGTTGGAACCAACAAAGGTGGTATTTCCCAGATGCAGAACACCGTCCATGGGATAGCCGGCTATAGAGAAGCCCAACGGGTGACCGATATCAGCCCTGAAGTTAAGAATATTTGTCGAATCACCAATGTCCTGGAAATCAGTGCTGCTGTCGAATGATGAGACATAGCTGTAGGTATAATAGGCTGAAGCATCCAGATCAAAATCATTGCCGATATCGTTTATGTATGAGAATCCGAGAGCTCCGGTAAAGATGGTGGCATTCATATCCCAGTTATACTGGGTTCCGTCAGCGACAGGTTGAATGCGCTCCTTCGTCAGCGTTCCTTTGAAGTCAGCACTGTTTTCAAGACTGGCGATTCCAAAACCTAACGCCGGAATGAAGGAGAAACCATTACCCAGCGGTACGCGCACACCGGCGCCGATACTGCCCCCATAGGATTTCCACTCTGAGTCGATCACTTCTGAACTGTCGCCCGGCAGCCAGTGCTGATCCTGATCTACCGTCATATAACTGAAAGTTCCACGCAGAATCAGCTTGCCGTCCCAGCCATCGACATCAAATTCGTG
The DNA here is from genome assembly GCA_030625445.1 of Gammaproteobacteria bacterium. Classification (GTDB taxonomy): domain Bacteria; phylum Pseudomonadota; class Gammaproteobacteria; order Chromatiales; family Chromatiaceae; genus Sva-25. The sequence goes on along the minus strand of DAOUQU010000005.1, from coordinate 7,530 downwards.
CTGCAGCGGGATTTTCCAGATGTCATAGTCTACATCTCCCAGGTCTTCATCTACTGTAAACGAAGAGCCTCCGATACCCGGCGCGTTTGAAAAAGAGAGCAGTTGCGCAAACTGGGCGCCAGTGGACGGTCTTCCAAGCGCCTGCGCCTGGGTTGCGGCGACACAGAGGCCAACGACAAGGGCGACTCTGGGAATTGTTGCGACGATATTCATGAAGTTACCTGATTGTATGATGGAGATTGATATAACTTATCAGTATAACACCGACAAGAAATTCAGATGCCTCTGAATTACTGTTCAGAGGGTGGAAAAAAGAACAGGGTATACTCGACCACAGTGTCCACCATCCCACATAACTCCAATGAAAGAAGCCGTTTATAGACGCAATCCTGAAGCCGAGCTCTACATTGACGAAGGCTGCTACATCACGGAGCTATCCAATACACAGGATGATGCCGGACTCTCGATCGCCAGGGCGCGTGTTATACCCGGAACAACAACCCGCTGGCACCGTCTCACAGCGACTGCTGAACGCTATGTCATCCTCGAGGGAAGCGGTTTTGTTGAAGTTGGTGAGAGCCTGCAGAAAGATGTTGGTGTCGGTGATGTGGTGCTGATTCCAGCAATGACCCGCCAGCGGATCACCAACACAGGCATTGATGATCTGGTTTTTCTAGCCATCTGCACCCCCCGTTTTGTCGAAGGGGTTTATGAAGATATCGAGGAGTGAAAGAAATTCCGGGGCATTCCTCGTCCCCACGCTCCTGCGTGGGAATGCAGACCTCGCATTAAAAATAGCACCGTAACCATGGAACACTAGAGCGATGCAGCGGAAAATGTGTCGCAGCTATTGATATCGCCCCCGATGATTCCTTTTTTGAACCAGCGTACGCGTTGCGCAGAAGAGCCATGTGTAAAGGAGTCTGGCCTCACCATACCGCTGGAACGCTTCTGCATTGTGTCATCACCAATGGCCGTTGCAGCATTCAACGCCTCTTCGACATCACCTTCCTCGAGAAACTGTTTGGCTCTTTGAGTGCGATTGGCCCACACCCCGGCGAAGCAGTCGGCCTGCAACTCCAGACGCACGGCAGCCGAGTCGGCGCCTTTGCGGTCACGACCAACTTGCCTGTCGATACCCAGCAGGTGCTGCACATGATGCCCCACCTCGTGTGCCACCACATAGGCCTGGGCAAAATCACCAGGCGCCTTGAATTTGCGTTTCATCTCGCGGTAAAAAGCCAGATCGATATAGACTTTCTGGTCGCCCGGACAATAAAAAGGCCCCATCGCCGCCTGCGCAGTCCCGCATGCTGATTGCACCGCACCGGTAAACATCACCAGTTTGGGTTCCTGATAGCGCTTGCCCATTTCAGCGAACACCTCTTTCCAGGCATCTTCCGTATCGGCCAGAATGGTCTCTACCATGGCGGCCAATTGCTGCTCCTCAGCAGTCGGCTTGTAATCCGTCTGTTCGACCTGGGTTTCGCCACCACTCAACTGGTTGCCGACATCCATCACCAGTTTTGGATCTATCCCAAAATACATGGCAACCAGTCCCAGCACAATGACGCCAATGCCAATACCTCCTTTGGTCACCATACTGGTGCCGCGTCGATCCTCTACATTGGAACTTCTTCTACGATTCTGCCATTTCATTTGAATCTTCTCCTTCTCATGGAATGTATAGAATATTCGGGGTCACAATTCATGTTGTGCAACAGAAAGTTGTCTGAGTGAATATGCTTTATTCAGCAACAGGCTTTATAGTGATTAACTCCTCGGCAATCAACTTATCCAACAACTCATTCAAATCATTTTCCAGTTGTTTTTCATCAACATCATACTCTTCAAGCATGGTGTCGAAGACTTGCTGGAGATGGTTATTCTCCTGCAGAAGCTGCCAGATGCGCGTGCCGACTGCATCCAGGCCAAAATAGCTTTCGCTTTGCAGATCGAGTAATACTGTTTCACCGCTCACCTCCTGTGAAAGGACTTCTTTGGAGATGCTGAATGTGCTTGATAGTGGAATTGTCATAGTTAAATTGTGTTATTGCAGTGCGAGTAATTGTAATTGAAGCCCACTGTTTTTTCTAGCCGGGATGAGATCAATCTATAAAGGCCTATGGGGAGCTGCAATCGCTTCGCTACGGCCCGCTATGGAACTTCAAATCCCTCGAAGATAATCTGAAACTCAGACCCCGGATCGCGGTTGACCACAGAGAAGGGCTTGAAGTACGAATCCGACAAGATGGCATATTAGGGATGAGGAACGAGTAGCGAGTAGCGAGGAGTGAGGAGTGAGAAACAGCCCTACTCACTCCTCGCTACTCAGTACTCAGTCCTATTTTTTAGCTTTTCCAAAAATCAGTGCAAACAACGCCATCTTGATATAGAGGGTGCCTCGCAATTGAGAGCAGTGGCAGTTATGGGGAGAGTCTTTCATCAGTACTGTGGACATCTCATTCTGGATCTGCGGGTTGAGCACCAGTGCATCCTGCTTGAGACTCGAGTAGGAATCTGCCAGGTTCATCCTGGCTGTATTGGCTGAATAGGGATGATGGAAATAGGCCACATCGACCTCGGGAAGCACCTTCCTGACTGCACCCATCATGCTCTCCATCGGGTAGAGCTCATTCGCATATTCGATATGCAGGCCGGCGCCATGAAGGTAGGCTTTTTGCTCCTCATCCAGTGGAAAGGCGGTGCGTCCCACGATGGTGATCTTATCAATTGCCCATGGAAATTGGGCGAGTCCATGCAGAAAACTCCTGATTGCACGTGTTGTCGCCGGGTTGCCGCTGATAGCAATTCGCAGCCTCTCACCGCTGATGGTGCTCTCCTGCAGCAGATCCGGCCGCCATTTGAAGATCGTATAGAGTTCCGACATCGCCAGTGTCGGGTGCAGATCCTCGCCGTTGCCAAGGTTGATAACGGGAATTGTAAAATAGTCGAGATCCATCTCAAAAGTTTCGCTGTCAGGCGTCCTTAATGCCAAAATATCACAGTAAGAGTTGCATAACTCCGCAAATTCAACCTGCATGTAACGCTTCAGGGATATCTCATCAACATACTGGTCAAAATCAAGCGTCTCTCCGCCAAGCCGCTTCCAGGCGGAAGCAGACGCCAGAAACGAGTGCTCCCGCGTTTCATTAAAATAGACGCTGCCGAGGATCTTCCCTCCGAGAATAGAGCCCGGAGTCTCACCAAGTTCATAGCTGGCTGCCAGGCGAAAGATCTGGCTCAACAAGAGGGCATCAAAATCCTTGATCGTCAGGATATGTCTGTTGACCAACAACTCCTGCAGAGAGGAGTCAATCTCGATGGCATCTCTCAGCGCGGCGATACTCTCCGGTGTGGAACAGACATGCTGTTTCATCGGACTGCTTGCGGATGGACCAGGTAGTTTATGATTGCTCATGATTCTATTCTCCTTTCGTTATTCGTTCCGGAGCCATCTGCTGGTTCCGGTTGAAGCACTCATGCATTATATAGAGAATTTACACACAACTCACTCCTGTACACAGGGCGCAAGCTGTAGGACACTATGCTGCATGATTCTCTACTGACCATGCAGAAAACGACAACTCATGTATCCAACCCCGCCTTTCCCTGATGATGATAAACAACCGATCGGTATTTTACTGGTCAACCTGGGGACGCCTGATGCAGCGGACACCGCCTCGGTGCGCCGCTATCTGGCAGAGTTCCTCAGCGACCAGCGCGTGGTTGAGCGTCATCCGGCCATCTGGAAACCGGTGCTGCACGGAATCATCCTGCGCACAAGACCGAAGCGCTCCGCGGCAGCCTATCAGAAGATCTGGGAAGAGAATGGCTCTCCACTGCTGCTGATTTCACAACAGCAGCAGCTGGCGCTGCAGCAGCAACTCGATGATTCCAGCAGTGATTCCAGTGATGGCTATCGAGTCGTGCTTGCGATGCGTTATGGCTCGCCATCCATTGCCGACGGGCTGAATCAGCTGCGCGAGCACAACGCGCGCAAAATTCTCGTGTTGTCACTTTACCCGCAATACTCGGCCACCACTACAGCAAGTATTTTTGATGCAGTCTCCTCCTGCCTGAGAGAGTGGCGCTGGATTCCGGAGATGCGCTTTATCAACAGCTATGCGACTGACCCGGCCTACATCGATGCGCTGGCCGGGAGCATTACCACTTACTGGGATCAACAGCAGCGATCACAAAAGCTGCTGCTCTCCTTTCATGGCATTCCGCAGGAGTATGTCACCAGCGGAGACCCCTATGCAGATGAGTGCCGTCAGACGGCCGCGCTGCTGGCAGAGCAGCTGGCTTTATCAGATGATCAATGGCTGCTGACATACCAGTCCCGTCTTGGACCAACACAATGGCTGCAGCCCTACACCGATGCGACTGTCGGGGAACTCGCCGCAAACGGCATCGAGTCGCTGGATGTGGTTTGCCCGGGTTTTTCTGTAGACTGTCTTGAAACCCTTGAGGAGATTGCGATGGAAAACCGTGACAATTTTATACGCGCCGGAGGAGAAACCTTTCACTACATCCCGGCGCTGAATGCTAATCCTGCGCATATCGCGATGATGGCGGAACTGGTATCAAGACACACCAGGGGGTGGTCCACATGAGCAGCCATCACCCGACCAACATCCTGCTTCACAAAGCCTCCCACGAGCTTGAAATCGAATTTGATGACGGCAAAACATTCACGCTTCCGACTGAATTTTTGCGCGTCTACAGCCCCTCAGCCGAGGTGCGTGGTCACTGGGGAGACAACGCCAAACTGCAGCTGGACAAGCAGGATGTCAACATCGAGGATATCCAGCCTGTCGGCAGCTATGCCATCAAGATCATCTTTGACGACGGTCATGACTCCGGACTTTACGACTGGGACTATCTCTATGAACTGGGTAAAAAAGAGGCGATCTACTGGACAGACTACCTGGACCGTCTGCATAAAGCCGGGCACAAGCGCACTCCTCCGAAACACCTAAAACCTAAAACCTAAAACCTAAAACCTAACTACATGCCTGCATCCCGGGATATCTTTACCGTATCGCGCCTCAATATCGAGGTAAAGGCGGCGCTTGAGGGAAGTTTTCCACTGCTGTGGATTACTGGCGAGATCAGCAATCTTGCCACACCGCGTTCAGGTCATCTCTACTTTACACTGAAAGACAGCGGCGCCCAGGTGCGCTGCGCCATGTTCCGCAGCCGCCGCAACCTGTCGCGATTTCAGGCGAAAGAGGGGATGCAGGTGATCGTACGCGCCCGCGTTACCCTCTATGAACCGCGCGGTGATTACCAGTTGATCATCGACCACATGGAGCAGGCCGGTGAAGGTCTGCTGCGTCAGCAGATCGAGCAGCTGAAACAAAAACTCGACGCCGAGGGACTCTTCAGCAGCGATCACAAGCTGCCAATCCCCATTTTTCCACAACGCATCGGGGTGATCACATCAGCATCCGGAGCGGCCGTCCACGATGTGCTGACAGTACTGCAGCGCCGCTGCCCGGCAATTCCGGTGATCATTTACCCGGTTGCCGTGCAGGGAGAGAATGCTGCAACAGAGATCATCGAGATGCTCCGCATCGCAGAGCAGCGACATGAATGCGATCTGCTGATTCTTACCCGCGGCGGCGGTTCGCTGGAAGATATGATGGCTTTCAATGATGAACAGCTGGTGCGTGAAATTTACCGGCTCGGCATCCCGTTGATCTCGGCCATCGGCCATGAGATCGATACCAGTCTGAGTGATCATGCTGCAGACCGGCGTGCGCCAACGCCATCTGCTGCCGCTGAGCTTGCAAGCCCTGACTGCAGGGAACTGCATCGCAAGACCGAATCTCTGGCCGGGCAGATGCAGCGCATCCAGCAGAATCGACTGCTGCAGCTCTCACAACGCCTTGATGAACTCTCTATCCGTCTCACCCAGAAGCATCCCGGCAGCAGACTTCGGGAACAGCATCGCCAACTTGAGACGCTGCAGTTGCGGCTGCAAAAAAGCATGCTTCACAGACTGGAAATGCTGAATTCCAGTCACCGTAATCTGCTGCTTAGACTCAACAGCCACTCCCCCATACAGCAGTTGCAGCAGGCCCGGCAGCACCTCGACAGCCTTGGCGCACGCTTAAAACAGCGTATGCAGGAACGTCTGCAGCACAGCCATCAACAGCTTGGCGGAATTTCACGTGAACTCAATGCGATCAGCCCGCTTGCCACCCTGGAGCGTGGTTATGCAATTACCCTGGACAGCGACCAGTCAGTGGTTACAGATGCCAGTCGCCTCAGCGTTGATGATCAGCTCACAATACGTCTGGCGAAGGGAGAACTCGGGTGCAGGGTTGAGAAGATTACTCGATAGTTTCCAGTACCCTTCCACTGCGGAATTTCACCGTATGTTTTTTCCCCGTCGAATCGGTCCACTCCATACTGCCTTCCGGATCCACAGCAGCAGGTTGCTCAGATGCAGGAGTGATTGGTGAAACAGCTTGTGTCGATGCAGTTGCACTCTCAGGAACATCGAGTCTCTCCTCATAAGAGACAGCCGCGGCCAGTTGATCAAGATAGGTCATGGTCGCAGTGAGTTTTTTACTGGCATCATCGACTTCCTCTTGAGTAAGCTCAAGCAGTACAGTCGTCTCGTTGATGCCGCCCATGACCTCGGTTAACGTCACTTCATCAGCAGTAATCCTCGCATCCAAGTCATAGACTCTATCTGAGATAAGATTTGTATTATTTTGAATATCATAGATTTTTTCTTCGTATTTCTGCAGTGTTTCCCTAAGAGAAAAGATCACATAGAGATTTCCAAGCAAAATGAGACCCATAAACAGCACCAGAGCGTGTTTGCCCAGTGACGACTTGGCAGGTTTTGCTGCCGGGATAGCAGATTCAGTCATTCTATTTGATTCAGTTGCGTGTGAATTGAGGTAAATGAATTGAAACAGTATAGAGTCTCTTGCAAAACTCCGTCATTCCGGCGGTCTTTTAGCCGGAATCCATAGATCTTGATTCGCAAGTGGTTGGTTTACTGGATTCCGGCCTTCGCCGGAATGACGCATTTTAGAGTTTCGCAAGAGGCCGTACATATAATAAACTTGTTTGTTTTCATTGTATTATATCAGATATTTACAAAATAACATGAACTTATGCATTGTGATCCGACAGTCGCGTCAACTGCCGTTTCAACTCCCTGGCCGCCATGGCGTAACCTCCGTCGCTTGCATCGAGAAAATGGACATGTTCATATCCATAATCGAAGACCGCACAGGTCATCAGGGCATGCGTCGTACAATGAATACCATAAGCGACTTTTTCAGTTTGCTGCAAGCGGTTTAAATAACTACACAACTCCTCTCTCTGCTGACGCGTGCCGGCAAGGATCATTCTCAGCACCTCGTCAAATTTCCTGTAATCACTGTTGGCGACCAGGCTCTCTTTATAAGCTCCCCAGTCTGTCGAGTCCGTTTGCACCCCTTTCGCCATCAGATATTTTCCCGCAAGTAGAACAAACAGCAGCCTGGCTGTATAGAAGAT
>DAOUQU010000320.1 GCA_030625445.1 Gammaproteobacteria bacterium | reverse complement strand
GCCAGCCACTCCCTTGCGCATGGCCAGCTCGAAACCCGTGTCACACTGCCGGGTAAAGACGAGTTGTCGACTCTGGGTGAAACTTTCAATCTGATGGCCGCGAATCTTCAATCCAGCATGCACCGGACGGAGGAGGGGCGTGCATTTCTCCAGGCTATGGTTGACGCCATTCCCGATGGTTTGCGCATCATCGACGATGACTACAACATGCTGCTGGTTAACCGCACGTTTCGCGAGCAGACGGGTTGTCCTGAAAAGCCCTGGGTGGGAGAGAAATGCTATGCGACTCATAATTTGGATGCACCCTGTCCTGCCGAACTGGTGACTTGTCCCCTGGTAGAGATTCGCAAACAGAGCAAGCAGCTGAAGGTGATACACCACCATACTCGCTGCGATGGAGATACCCTGGATGTGGAGATCTACGCTGCGCCCATGAGCATCGTCAGGGATGGAGAAGAGGTGACCCTGCTGGTTGAGTCCATTCGTGATCTTACCCAGGAGGTGCGTTTTACCCATGAGCAGCGTTTGTCTGAACTTGGCCGGCTGGCTGCGGGTGTGGCTCACGAAATATACAATCCACTGAGTTCCATGAAGCTGGCCCTGCACTCACTGGCGGGAATGATCGTTAAAGAGGGGCAGCCGGATGAAATTGGAAACTACCTGGACGTCGTAGAACTGCAGATGGATCAGTGCATCCGGATCACCGACCGCCTGCTGCATCTGAGCGCGTCTCCAACGGGGCAGCCGCAACTGGTCGATATTCAACAGGCGGTGGAGGATACGCTCAGCCTGTTGAAATGGGATGCGCGAGAGGCATCCATCGAGATCGTTGAATCGTTTCCAGAGCAGCCATTGCGGGTGTTTGCAAATGATGGTGAGATACGCATGCTGGTTTTGAACCTGGTGCAGAACGCCTTTCACGCCATGCCCTCCGGCGGAGCGCTGCGCATCACTGGAACTGTCGAAGATGACGAAATGGTGTTGCGCTTCGCTGATACCGGCATCGGGATATCACAAGAGAATATGCCCAGGCTTTTTATGCCATTTTTCAGCCGTCGTGCGGATGGTGTAGAAGGCACCGGCCTGGGGCTGCCAATCTGCCGGACTATCGTGGAGAGCTTCGGCGGTACCCTGGAAGTGGAGAGCGAACTGGGCAAGGGAAGCTGTTTTATTGTCAGGCTGCCGGAGGCCACCATTGAGAGGTTGACATCATGAGCGCCAGAATACTGGCTGTCGAAGACGATAAGCTGCTCAACAAGATGCTTGTGCATCAGCTGCAAGAGATGGGTCATAGCGTTACCGGTGTAGAGAACATGCGCCAGGCACGGGAGTATCTGGGCAAGTATGAACCAGACCTGATCATCTCCGATATGCGTCTTCCCGATGGGGATTGTCTCACCGAGTTGCCGGTGCTGTGTGACTCCTGTTCGGTCATCATATTGACCGCCTACGGCACCGTGAAGAATGCAGTGGAGGCTATTCATGCAGGCGCTGCTGACTACCTCACCAAACCCGTGAGCCCCGAGGAGCTGACTCTCACGGTTCAGCGGGTGCTGGAAAATGCAGCTCTCAAGGCTGATCATCAGTTCTGCAAGGCGCGTCTCCAGGCGCAGGCCGGCTCACAATCTTTTATGATCGGGCAGAGCACTGCGTTGGCGCGGGTGAAGGAGCATATCGATGCGGTAGCATCCAGCGACATGACCGTGCTGGTGCTGGGTGAGAGCGGTTCAGGCAAGGAGCTGGTTGCGCGCGCTATTCACGAACAGAGCCATCGCGCCAAACGCAACTTCGTTGCGGTGGATTGCTGCACCCTGCAGGAGAGCCTTTTCGAGTCTGAGCTGTTCGGTCATGAGAAGGGCTCTTTCACAGGCGCGCACCAGAAAAAAACTGGACTTATCGAGGGGGCTGGGGGAGGCACTCTGTTCCTCGACGAGATCGGCGAAATTCCACCCGCCATCCAGGCAAAGCTGCTGCGGGTCCTGGAGACCGGCATTTTCCGGCGCGTGGGGGGAACCCGCGATCTGACTTCAGATGTAAGAGTCGTGGCTGCAACTAACCGGAATCTGAAGAAGATGTCTGAAAGCGGTGGATTTCGTGCAGATCTTTTTTATCGGCTGGAGGCTTTCACCATCTACACACCGCCGTTGCATGAACGGCGCGAGGATATTCCCTATCTGGTGGAGCATTTCATTCGCAACCACAATTTTTCCAGGCGCGTACAGAAAACCGTCACCAAAGAGGCGATGCGCAAGCTCATTGCCTATGACTGGCCCGGCAATGTGCGCGAGTTGAAGAACGTTGTGGAGCG
>DAOUQU010000100.1 GCA_030625445.1 Gammaproteobacteria bacterium | reverse complement strand
CGGATCTGCCGCAGAGACCATGGCGTCGACCAGGTCCAGCTTGATCTCTCCCTTGCCGGCAAGAGTCACCTTGCCGGCCTCCATGGGCCCGCCTGAGACGAACACCGCTGGGATGTTCAATCGCAATGCTGCCATCAGCATACCGGGGGTGATTTTGTCGCAGTTGGAGATGCACACCAGCGCGTCGGCACAGTGGGCATTGACCATGTATTCGACAGAATCTGCGATCAGGTCGCGCGACGGCAACGAGTAGAGCATGCCGTCATGTCCCATGGCGATGCCATCATCGACGGCGATGGTATTGAACTCCTTGGCAACGCCGCCGGCTTTTTCGATCTCCCGTGCAACCAGCTGTCCCATATCTTTTAGATGGACATGGCCGGGCACGAACTGCGTGAAGGAGTTGGCAACTGCGATGATGGGCTTGTTGAAATCATCGTCTTTCATTCCTGTCGCGCGCCACAGAGAGCGTGCTCCAGCCATGTTGCGGCCATGCGTGGTTGTGTGGGAACGGTATACAGGCATAGGTAGGTTTTAGGTGGTTAGGTGGTTAGGTTTTAGGTTCTAAGTTTTAAGGTGTTAGGTTATCGATTGAGCGTCAGGGTTTGGAGTTGCGCGGCAATTAAGCGATACTCATCTGTCGCTGGAGTCTTGCTTTCAGGTTAAAATAGTAGCACTATTCTACTTAAAACCTAAAACCTAAAAACTTAAAACCTCCCCAAACCTCCCCAAACCTCCCTTATGTCTAATCTTGAGCCGGAATTCTGGCGTAACAAATCTCTCGATGAGATGACCCGCGACGAGTGGGAAGCGCTCTGTGACGGCTGCGCCAAGTGCTGTCTGCATCGTCTAGAGGATGAGGAGACGCGGGATATCTATTTCACCAATGTGCATTGCCGGCTGCTGGATGTGAAGAGTGGTCAATGCACAGATTATCGCAACCGCTCCACACTGGTCTCTGACTGCGTTACCCTGACGGTTGACAACCTCGACGACCCCTACTGGCTGCCCTCCACCTGCGCCTATCGGCTGCTGCAGGAGGGGAAAGAGCTGCCGCAGTGGCATCCATTGGTTTCAGGCAACCCCGAAACAGTGATGCAATCCGGCAACAGCATCAAGGGACGCTGTGTGTGCGAAGATGATGCCGATGATCTGGTGCATCATATTATTACGTGGATGAAATGACGACCCGATCAGCGGCACCATCGACACTGATTCATCTGCTGGAGGAGTCCGGTGTAAGAGTGCGTCTCTATGACATGGGGCGGCGCGTGCACAAAGTCAGCCGTGAACGCTTTTTGCAATTTGAAAATGCCGGGCTCAGCTGGCCTGCTCCCCTGATGCGCCAGGCCTGGTTCGGTTTGCTCATGGAGAGTGATGATACACAGCAGATACAGATCTGGTTTCTGCATCTGCCCCTCGATGAGCAGGCAAAACTGGTGCAGCCATCCCGCGACTATTTTCTACAGCGCCTGCTCGAGGCGTGGCGCTACAACCAACAGCAGAGCGACGCCAGCCAGCTGCAGGACGCCTTGAAAGACAATCCCTGCACCTTCAAACCACGGGAAGATCGTCTTGCCGTGTTCCATGCCAAAGTTTCAGTTGATCTGAACCGGGAGCCGTCACGCTTCTATGCCCATGCCATGGACTACTTTGATGGCAAGCCGGGATGGGATCAGTGGAGTTTCGTCGGCTACCAGGGGATTGCTGATATTGCAGCCAGGTATGCTCAACATGAAGAGCGCATTGCATCCGCCCTGCCCCATCTGCCGCCGGAACCCCTGATTGCACTGTGCCACTGCCTGGAAAACGAGCCGGTTCCGCACAGCATCGCGACACCGCTGGCGCAACTTCTCCAGCAGCAGTTGCAGTCCACACAGCCCGATATTCCCCAAACTGCCGCACTGCTGCGGGCGCTCTCCAACAGCAGTGCAACCTCCATTCAGCACTCCGCCTTCGAGTCGGTGCTGCTGCATGCAACATTGGCAAGCGACATCGAAGTACTCGCAGCCATCTCCGCACGTGCCTGGGAGTTGCTGCTGCAGCCGGAATTTGCGCAAATGTTTTTGCATGCGCTGGCCAATGAAAGTATCGAGCAGCAGGGTTTTGACCAGCTATTGCAAGATCTGCTTTTTATACCGGCTGTGCATCAACCCCTGATGGAAACGCTCAAACAAGCAGAGAAAAACAGCGCTGTTGCGAAGCGCTTCGAACAATTCAAAAAGAGCACCGGTTTTAACCTAAAACCTAACACCTAAAACCTATCCGGCGGATTGTTCAATCCGGACGCCAGTTCTACATAATCGGGTTCATGCGGCTGCAGCCAGCCGTGACGGATCAGAAAATCGATGATCACCAGGTTGCAGTTGAGTTTGAATTCATCGCTCTCCCTGATCAGGATCGCGATCTCCTCCAGTGACATCAGGTAGAACTCATCCACTTCACCATCGGTACAGTACGGCTGAAAATCGGACGCTAATTCGAGATCGTAGCAGTAGAGCAGATCTTGCTTGCCACCGCGCTCACTGCTGAGCTGGTAGCGAATAATACCCACCGGTTTTGCCTGCATGGCAACATCGGCGGCAATACCTGCCTCTTCATAACACTCCTTTTTCAGATTTTCTTCAAGGGTCACACCCCATGGAAGGCCGCCGGCAACGATCTGGTCGAGTTTACCGGGGAACAGAAAACGGTCTTTTGCGCGGCGGCCAACCCACATCCGAATACCGCTTCCGGTGCGTACAAAGCCATTCACATGCTGTCCGAAGGAGCGCAGACCAAAGAGTACTGCTGCAGCGCGATCGATGAGACATAACGCCTCATCCCTGGGACCATCGGTGAACGCATAGGGTTCGTTCAGGATGGTGTTGACCAGGCCTTCCCGGTGCAGTTTAACGACCACCTCCGCCAATGCGTCGGTTCGCTGTTGAAAGTGTTGCAGTTCCGGAATGAGTGTAATCTCGTCATCATGGATGATAAAGATTGGCTCCTGCTGCAGACGCTCGCAGAATTGCTGTGTTACCCAGCCAACCTGTTTGCCATCGAGCCTGAAGGGAGTATAGATGTGTGGATCAAAGTTGTTACAACTTTTCAGGTGACGCAGATAACCCATGTTCAAAACTCTGTATGATTGCAGCAATCTGATGCTGCAGATGTGGATCCCGAATTTTAAATTTTAACACTCTGGCAGATTTCTCATGCTGAATATTCACGATGATATCCGCTGCCGGCAGCAATACTTCACCACGTTCAGGCCACTCGAAAAAGAGCAGCCCCTCACCGAGCAACTCCCGCAGCCCCAGATACTCCAGCTCTTCGGCATCGGCGAGCCTGTAGAGATCAAAATGGTAGAGATTCTGCTGCGGCAGTTCGTAGGGTTCGAGAATCGTGTAGGTCGGACTCTTTACCGTGCCTGACCAGCCAAAGCCACGCAGAATGCCACGCACCAGTGTGGTCTTCCCTGCCCCGAGCTCACCCTCGAGAAAAATCACGGCATGCTTTGGCAATACTCCGGCCAGCAGCGCACCGAATGCCTCTTGCTGCTGTTGGGAATGGAGTTTGATCTCGGAAAGAATCGCTGGATGATTCATCTGCGTTTCGCGGTCGGAAGACCGCTCCTACGTTAAGACGCAGGAGGTATTTGTAGGAGCGGTCTTCCGACCGCGATTGGCCCGTAGGGCGCAATAATTGGAGCGCATTGCGCCGGATGTTTCCGGGATGTTTTTCATTGCAGTAGTTTTCGAATGTAAGGAAACAGATCACTGGCTATCATGCCCCGCTCTCCATCCTGTGCGGCCAGGTCACCTGCTGCTGCATGCACACACACGCCTGTCTCTGCTGAATCTTGTAATTCAAAGCCCTGGGCAATGAGTCCGGCAATGACACCCGTGAGCACATCTCCACTCCCCCCTGTCGCCATTCCCGGATTCCCCTGGCCGCAGACGGCGGGTGGACGGTGGCCCGGAGAGTGAATAAGAGTGCCGGCGCCTTTTAATACGATCACGCCATCATAGCGCTGCTGCAGCTGTTGTGCTGCAGAAAATCGATCACTCTGAATCTCAGGGATTGTCACCCCCAGCAGTCTTGCAGCCTCTCCCGGGTGAGGCGTGAGGATCCAGTCGCGTCGCTGCTGCGGATGCTGTGCAAGCAGGTTAAGTGCATCAGCATCAACAACCAGGGGTTTATTACACTTCAGAATACACTCAAACAGGGATTGTCCCCAGGCGTTCTGCCCCAGCCCCGTACCAATGGCGACCACAGAGCATCGCTGCAGCAGCGGTTCCAGTTCAGCTGGATTGTCGATGCCATGACACATCAGCTCCGGTCGGGAAGCCGCAATCAGGCCTGCATGCGTGGCATCTGTTGCCACTGAGACCAGACCGGCGCCGCTGCGCAGTGCGCCCTCCCCTGCAAGCCTGACTGCACCGCTGAATCCCGGCGCGCCGCCAACCACCAGCACATGCCCACAATCACCCTTGTGCGAGCTGCGGGGCCGCTGTGGCAGCAGTTGTCGCTGCCGTTTCCAGTCGCCTCTTCTTGCGCTGAGAAGTTCCGTTGCATAGAGGCGCGCCGGAATATCAAGGGCGTCAAACAGGATCTCGCCGCAATAGTCCGCTGCTGCTGCAGTGAACATCCCCTGTTTGAGTGCGATAAAGGTTGTGGTGACATCGGCTCTGACCGCAGTTCCCATTACGGCGCCCGTATCCGAGTTGAGCCCGGAGGGGATATCGATGGCAAGAACCCCTGCGCGGTGCTGGTTGATTGCTTGCAGCGCTTCGGCCCAATCTCCTTCGACATTGCGTTCCAGTCCGGTTCCAAGAATGGCGTCAACGATGACATCTGTATTGTTCGGGATCTGCCGGAAAGGCTCCCGCTTCAGCTGCAACGCCTGGCAGCGCCTGGCATTGATGGCTGCATCTCCACGCAGCTTGTCGTGATCGCCAAGCTGCAGAAGAGTGACTGCCAATCCCGCTTCATGCGCCAACCTGGCAATCACATAACCATCGCCGCCGTTGTTGCCCGTGCCACACACAACAGTGATGGATTTTGCCTGCGGCCAATAGCGCTGCAGCGTGGCAAAGCCGAAGGCCCCTGCCCTCTCCATTAACGCCTCTCCGGCAATACCGAAATGGTGTATGGCCGTATGATCCAGCCTGCGCACCTGTTCCGAACGATAGAGGGCGTGCGGAAGAAGTTGGGCAGGGTGTTGAATGCGTCGTTCTTCGGGCATGGCGGGGAGGTTTTAAGTATTATGTTTTAGGTTTTAGGTTGGTTTCGTGTATGGTTGGAACAGAGTGCAATTAATCATATAGCAGTTGTGTGTCGATTTTCAGACATGATACAGGTATTGAGACTGTATCAACATACTCTGATGAAAATCACGCAATGGCCAAACGTATCGCACCAACCACATAAAACTTAAAACCTAAAACTTAAAACCTTCCTATGCAATCGCTCGCCCGAAAAATCAAACAATGGGGCATGGAACTGGGATTTCAGCAGCTCGGTATTACCGATACGGATCTTACCGAGGCGGAGAACCATCTGCACCAGTGGCTGCGGCAGGGATTTCATGGCGACATGGAGTATATGGCGCGGCATGGAAGCAAACGCAGTCGCCCTGATGAGTTGCTCCCCGGTACAGTGCGTGTCATCTCTGTACGCATGGATTTTCTGCCTGACAGCAATGAGGATCTGTTCGCTGTTATCGACAACCCGGCGCAGGCTTTTATATCGCGTTATGCACTGGGACGTGATTATCACAAAACCGTGCGTAAACGTCTTGCTGCCCTGGCGAAGAAGATCACGCATGAGATCGGGGATTATGGTCACCGTGTGTTTGTTGACTCTGCTCCGGTGCTGGAGAAGCCGTTGGCGCAAAAAGCGGGACTGGGATGGATTGGCAAGCACAGCAATCTCATCAATCAGCATGCCGGATCCTGGTTTTTTCTGGGAGAGATCTACACCGATCTTCCCCTGCCCGTCGATGAACCAACGCAGGCGCACTGCGGCAATTGCATCGCCTGCATCGACATTTGTCCCACACAGGCGATTGTCGCCCCCTATGTGGTGGATGCCAGGCGCTGCATCTCCTATCTGACGATTGAACTCAAAGGCGCAATTCCTGTTGAATTCAGAGCCATGCTGGGGAACCGCATCTATGGTTGCGATGACTGCATGGCCATCTGTCCGTGGAACCGCTTCGCCGGCAACAGTGCCGAGAGCGACTTCCTGCCCAGACATCAGCTCGACACCGCCACTTTGCTGGAGCTGTTTGCATGGGATGAAGAGAAGTTTCTACGTAACACGGAGGGTTCCGCCATCCGCCGTATCGGCCATGAACGCTGGCTGAGAAACATCGCTGTAGCGCTGGGAAACGGCGCAGCACACCAGGATGTGATCGAGGCACTG
>DAOUQU010000215.1 GCA_030625445.1 Gammaproteobacteria bacterium | reverse complement strand
ACGAGTCCGCCGCCTGACAGGGCGCTGCAGATTGCTTTCTCAGTCAATGGTTTGCGGGCATTGGGACTCAGTGAATCAATCATCGCAGATTTTTCCGATGAGTTCATCGTCGGTATGACAGGAGATGAAAGTCGCTCCCGCCGCCTCGGTGATATCGGCGCCAACGCACCGGAACAGTGGGACTGGGGTGGCAATGCCGCAAACACACCTCATATTCTGCTGCTGCTCTATGCTGCAACAGATGGCATCGGCGCCTGGCGAAGCCGCATAGAAGATGAACAGTTTTCAGAGGCATTCGAGTCACTCGTTGAATTACCCACCCGGGATATAGGATCGATAGAACCTTTCGGATTTCTGGACGGTATCAGCCAACCAAAGATTGACTGGGCGCATCGACAAAGTACGGACCTGCATGAACGCGATCGCTACTCCAACTGGCTGGCCGCCGGAGAGGTTGTGCTCGGCTATCCGAATGAATATGGCGAGTACACCAACAGGCCGCTCATCGAACCAGGTCAGGATGAACTTGCGGCCGAATTGCCGGACGCTGAAGAGCAATCTACACGCAAAGATTTTGCACGCAATGGATCCTATCTTGTCATTCGTCAGCTGCACCAGGATGTTCCCGGCTTCTGGAAATTTCTCGACAAGGCAACAGATACTCCGCAGAAACGTGAACAACTTGCTGCATCCATGGTCGGCAGACAACGCGATGGTTCGCCTTTGATTCCGCCATCCGTTGATGAGATCCCTGGTATTTCACCGCAAAATCCTGGAAACCAATTTACCTACGGATCCGATCCGAACGGCTACCTCTGTCCATTCGGCGCCCATGTTCGCAGAGCCAACCCGCGCAACGGTGATTACCCGCCCGGCGTGAACGGCTTTTTTAGCCGCATGATACGACTCTTCGGTTTTGGTCTGAGGCGTCCGGATGAGGATCTGGTTGCCTCCATCCGTTTCCACCGGCTACTGCGACGCGGCCGCAGCTATGGTCCACCCCTGACGCCGGATGAGGCTCTCGAAGCGGAGGCGCCGACAGCGGAGCGCGGCTTGCAGTTCATCTGTCTGGTGGCGAACATCTCGCGTCAATTCGAGTTTGTACAAAATGCATGGATGATGAACAGCAAGTTCAGTGGCGTCAATGACGAAAGCGATCCGCTGCTGGGAAATCGAGAGCCCTTACTCAATGGCGACGGCACAGACGAGTTCAGCCGCCCTCACCTGCTCGGACCGACACAGAAAATCTGTCGGCTGCCGCAATTTGTCACTGTACGCGGCGGCGGCTATTTTTTCATGCCGGGACTGCGCGCATTGAGATACATCGCCGCTCCTCCTGGCAGCGATAAGAATGGCAAGGACAACCCGTCATGACAATCAAAACCCGCACACTGAAATTTATTCACCACATCTTGCTGCAACTGCTGCATATCGAACGCAGGCTGGAACCCTGGTTTCGCCCGCTGCTGAACCGGCTGTTTCGAGAGCCATCTGCGAAAGTGGTGCAGTTCCTGATCAACCTGTGGCGCAAGGATGAAAATCTGCAGCTGGCAGAGGAGACTATCGACCCGGACGAAGAACAGAGTCTGAATGACATCATCGACCTCATGGCCGATCAGATGCGCGGACATTTCAAACCCGGGGGTTACGAACGCGGCGGCAATACCAAGACACATGGCATTGTGCGGGCTACGGTCACCATTCGTGATGACCTGCCGGAGCATTGCCGCAGGGGTGTATTTGCAACACCCCGAAGCTACCCTGCCTATGTGCGTTTTTCCGGTCCCGGGCCGGACGTTCCGGCAGACATCGAGGATGTCGGTTTTGTCAGCATGGCTGTGAAACTCATGGATGTGCAGGGTGAAAAATTGATGGATGAAGAACGATTTACCCAGGACTTTATCACCATCTGTACGCCGACCTTTGTCACGCCCAACACCAGGGAGAATGCCAAGCTGCAGCAGTGGAGCCTGCTGGATATGCCCATCTACTACTTTCTCAACCCGAAGGATCCGCATCTGCTCGACTTCATGATGCAAAGCCTATGGAACGAGACCCAGTACAATCCGCTTGGCCAGCGCTACTGGAGCTGCGTGCCCTACCAGCTCGGCGAAAGCCAGGCGATGATGTATTCATTCGCGCCGAAAACAGCGGTTGATACAAAAATCCCCGGCCTGCCCTTCGGTACGCCGCCGTTAAACTACCTGCGGGAAAACATGATCAAGACACTGGACAAAAAGGATGTCGAGTTTGACCTGATGATCCAGCTGCAGACCGACCCGCATCGAATGCCCATCGAAAACGCAGCCGTGCGCTGGCCGGAGAAACTCTCCCCGTTTATTCCGGCCGCCACAGTGCATATCCCCAGACAGCAATTTGATTTTGATGCTCAGTTCGATTTTGCCAAACGTCTGAAGATGAACCCCTGGCACTGTCTGCCGGAGCACCGGCCGCTCGGCAATCAGAGCCGCGCACGCTTGAGAATGTATCAAGAACTCTCCAAATTCCGGCAAAAGATGAACCAGACGACCCATCTGGAACCAACCGGGGATGAGGTGTTTGATATCCCCTGATCAAGCTTGTACTGATGTCAGAATTTATCATGGTATTGCGATAGAATGGCTTATCGATATTTAACCTTTATTTCCGCCCATGAGAGACAACCAATTCCAGATCAGCGCCGATGCTATCCGCAAGCAGATCAAGGTGCCTGAACACCCGGTGTGGCCGGTCCTGACTGCCGATGAGAAGGAGGCGCTGAAGGAGCGCATCAGGAAGCTTCTGAAGGAGCAGAATGCTGTCGTCGTTGCACACTACTATACCGACGGCGACCTGCAGGCGCTGGCCGAGGAGACTGGCGGCTGCGTGGCTGATTCACTGGAGATGGCCAATTTTGGAACCACAGCAGATGCCGATACGCTGATTGTCTGCGGCGTACGCTTCATGGGTGAGACTTCGAAAATACTAAATCCGGAAAAAAGGGTATTGATGCCGGACCTCGATGCCAGCTGTTCGCTGGATGATGGCTGTCCGATCGATCTCTTCTCCAAATTCTGTGACGAACACCCTGACCACACCGTGGTCGTCTATGCCAACACCTCCGCAGCCGTCAAGGCGCGCGCCGACTGGATGGTCACGTCCGGGATTGCACTGCCAATTGTCGAACATCTGAAAGCCAGGGGTGAGAAAGTTCTGTGGGCTCCTGATCAGCATCTGGGCCACTATATCGAGAAGGTGACCGGCGTCGAGATGCTGCTGTGGCCGGGCTCCTGTGTGGTGCATGAGGAGTTCAAGTCGGTGGCGCTCGAGCGTCTGCGCCGCCTGCATCCAGAGGCAGTGGTGCTGGTGCATCCCGAGTCACCCGACGAGATTGTTGAACAGGCCGATGTTGTCGGCTCCACCACCAGACTGATTCAGGCCGTTGCGGAGATGAAGCAG
>DAOUQU010000415.1 GCA_030625445.1 Gammaproteobacteria bacterium | reverse complement strand
CGGGTGTGGATCTCGGAGATCATGCTGCAGCAGACGCAGGTCAGCGTCGTCAGAAATTACTATCAAAACTTTATGCGCAGTTTTCCGGATATCACCACACTGGCAAATGCACAGCAGGATGAGGTCCTCAGCCTGTGGTCGGGGCTGGGTTACTACAGCCGCGCAAGAAATCTGCACAAGGCGGCGCAAATCATACGCGACCAACACCAGGGGAGTTTCCCCGAATCTATGGACGAGCTCGTGGCGCTGCCAGGCATTGGCAGATCAACAGCCGGGGCGATCCTCTCGCTGGCGCAGCAGCAGCCGGTGGCCATTCTCGATGGCAATGTCAAACGCGTGCTGGCGCGCTGTTTCGCCATCGCCGGCTGGCCGGGTAAATCGTCGGTGCTCACACAGCTGTGGTCGCTCAGTGAAGAGCTGACTTCAACAGAGCGTCCTCGTGACTACAACCAGGCGATGATGGATCTGGGGGCGACGCTGTGCAGCCGCAGCAAGCCGGATTGTCAGCACTGCCCGTTACAGCACAATTGCATGGCCTGTTCACAGCAACAGCAGCATCTTTATCCCGGTAAAAAAACAGCGAAAAAACTACCGCATCGTCATATCCAGATGCTGCTGATCCGAGATGCAGCAGGCCGCATCCTGCTGGAGAAACGCCCGCAAACAGGCATCTGGGCCGGTCTGTGGAGCCTGCCGGAAGCAGCAATAGAGAAGCAAGCAGACGCAGCCGGCTACCGACTCACTGGCGTACAGCCGCAGCTGCTGCACACACTGGAGCAGAGAGTCCACACATTCAGCCATTTTCATCTGCATATCCAGCCTATGTTGCTGCAGATCACTAAACCTGCACACAGAGTAATGGATAGTGAGCGACTGCTCTGGTATAAACTTGATCAACTGAATTCAATCGGCATCGCAGCTCCTGTGATGCGACTGCTCAAAGAGATCGAAGAAAACAGAGGGGAAAAAACATGAGCCGCACCGTACATTGCGTCAAACTGAACAAAGAAGCAGAAGGACTCGAACGCATCACCTACCCGGGAGAGATGGGCAAGAAGATCTACGACAACGTCTCCAAAGAGGCATGGCAGCAGTGGCTGCAGCATCAGACCATGCTGATCAACGAATACCGCCTCAACCCGCTGGATGCAAAAACCCGCACCTTTATTGAGGAGGAGATGCAGAAATTCTTTTTCGAAGATGGGGAGGCGGCACTGCCACCGGATTTCAAGCCGGAAAGCTGATTGTGATCTTAATGCCTGCATCCTATTTAACATCAATCAACACTTGACTTGAGCGCGTGTAAACGGTTTAATGCGCCCTCGTTGCCCAGGTAGCTCAGTCGGTAGAGCAGAGGACTGAAAATCCTCGTGTCGGCAGTTCGATTCTGTCCCTGGGCACCAACTATTTTTTCCTCTGTTACGCTTCCTGCGTAATCGTTGCATCATCGTTGCGAAAGCATCGAACTGCAAGCAGTTAGATTACTCGGTGCATCCCTGCACCTCGCCCTTCGGGTTCGCTACGCTCATGCAAATCGTTCCAGACGATTTAGTCTGTCCCTGGGCACCATCTAAGACACTGATTTAATGGAATAAATCAAGCCGCAAGGCAACACTGAGACACGCTGA
>DAOUQU010000117.1 GCA_030625445.1 Gammaproteobacteria bacterium | reverse complement strand
CTGCGATATTCACCTTCGATGATGTAGTGCTCCTGTTTGCTGCTCTGCATATCGATATTGACGGCGGTCATGTTACCACGGCGTTTCAGCCAGTTGAGGATCAGCCAGCGTCTCAGTGGTGGGATCAGCAGCAGGAAGCCGAGGGTGTCTGTGATAAACCCCGGCAGCAGCAGCAGGATGCCGATCAATAAAAGCAGTACGCCTTCCATCATCTCGATTGCAGGCGGTTCACCACGGTCAAGCTGTTCGCGCATGCGAAACATCACGGCCAGGCCCTGCTGGCGCACCATCCAGCCGCCGATCAGCGCAGTCAGGATCACCAGCCAGATGGTCGACAATGCACCGATTTCACTGCCAACCTCAATCAAAAGATAGAGTTCCGTGGCGGGAACCAGGACGAAGATGGCGAGCAGCAGTAGAAGGGGCATATTCCGGTTTTCCTGAATGTTGGTTGATGTGCTTATTCTTTATAATTATATCGGTATGGTCGGGATGTTTTTCAACTCTCTTCCCCGGATATTGTAAGAAAGAGGGGAGTTGCCGGGTCATGTGGCATTGTGAAAGCGTGGTAAATTCTCCATAACTCCGTGCAGGAAGAACCCGTAGGCCGGATGAGCGTCAGCGAAATCCGGCAACACAAAGCCGGATGACGGCGCAGGAAGATCCGTATTGAATCAAAAGTCGGTGAAAGCGCCTTATCCGGCCTACGATGCTGGTGAAGCATTGAATTGTTGGCGAGCTCATCTGAATGCGATTATGCACGGGATTATTGAGAAGTTGCCAAACGTGGAACCAAGTCTATGAAATTAATGGTTTATTGCACATGCCCTGATAGTAAGGTTGCACACAGGATCGCACGTTCCCTGGTGGAGCAGCGCGTTGCAGCCTGTGTCAATATACTACCGGCGGTGCGCTCAATCTACAGCTGGCAGGGTGAAATTCATGACGATGCCGAAGTTTTACTGCTGATCAAAACCGACCGGAATCATTTTCAGGCATTAAGCGATATAATCACCCAAATGCACCCTTACGAGGTGCCCGAAATTATTGGTGTTCCGCTCGAGGTGGGATATCAACCCTATTTAGAGTGGATAGATGCATGTTTAAAAGACTCCTGATGTCGGGGCTGCTGTTGCCCCTGGCAATGGCAATAGTGCCTGTATGGGCGGATGACGATGAATTTCTGCGTGCGGACGAAGCATTCAAGCCTTCACTCAGCGTCACTGACGGAAATATCGAGGCGCACTGGAAGATTGCCGACGGCTACTACCTCTATCGCGATAAATTCCGCGTCACCAGTGAAACACCCGATGTGGCTCTGGGAGATGCACTCTATCCGCCTTCTGAAACCAAGACCGATCCCAACTTCGGTGATATCGAGGTTTATCATCATGATGTGACGCTGACTGTACCTGTCACCGGTGGTGGTGGTGATAGTGCGATCAAGCTGACCTACCAGGGGTGCGCCGAGAGCGGTCTCTGCTATCCGCCGCAAAAGAAAACCCTGAACATCACCCTTGCCGCTGCAGAAACAGTAAAAGAGAGAGAGCCTCCTCCATTGCAGATACCTGCTCTGGGAGACAAGTCACTCTCCGATGAACTGGGTCTGGGTTTTGGCGGTTTTGATGATGACATACTGCCGGTCAACGAAGCCTTCAAACTGGGTTCCATCGTGGAAGATGGAAACAACGTCAAGCTGATCTGGGATATTGCAGACGGCGTCTATATGTACGCCGATAAGATCAAACTCTCTGTCGAGGGTGATGCGCAGCTTGGGGACTATCAGTTGCCAGACCCTGAGATTATACGTGGTCTTACGCCCGAGGGTGAGGAGGGCGACATTGCAGTCTATCTCGGTCGCCTCAATGTCGATGTGCCGCTGCTGCGCTCTGCAAAAGAGGCGGCCTCGATTACGTTGCACACCGGTTACCAGGGGTGTGCCGATCTGGGCATCTGTTATCCGCCGCAGAAGGTTGCCCTGCAGCTCGATCTGCCGCCGGTCGAGAAGGTTGACGATATAGACGATGCGCAGGCAGTTTCTACGCAGCAGGCCAATCCGCAGCCGGTTGTCGTCGATGCAACACCTGCACCCACGCAATCTGCTGCGGCCAATGCGGCTGCCTGTGCTGAAAACCAGGGAGCCTCGACATTTTCCGGCAAGGGTTTCTGGGCCATCGTGGCGCTCTTTTTTCTGATTGGCCTGGGGCTGTCGCTGACCCCCTGTGTTTTTCCGATGATACCGATTCTGTCGGGCATCATCACCGGGCATAGCGGCAAGATGACGCCGTCAAAAGGCTTTTTTCTGTCGCTGATCTACGTCCTGTCGATGGCGGTCACCTATACGCTAGCCGGCATCGCGGCCGCCAAATTCGGCGGCAACATCCAGGTGGCATTGCAGCATCCGGTTGCACTGGTGTTGTTTGCCATGCTGTTCGTGGCGCTGGCTTTCTCCATGTTCGGTTTCTTTGAGCTGCAGCTTCCCTCGCGTCTGCAGAGCAAGCTCACGGATGTCAGCAATCACCAGAAGCAGGGCAGCCTTGCCGGCGTTGCCATCATGGGATTTCTCTCCGCGCTGATCGTCGGCCCCTGCGTCGCACCTCCGCTGGCGGCTGCGCTGGCGTATATCGGTACGACCGGGGACGTGGCGCTTGGCGGCACGGCCCTGTTTGTAATGGCAATGGGCATGGGTGTGCCGCTGCTGCTGATCGGTGTCTCGGCCGGAAAACTGCTGCCTAAAGCTGGCGGCTGGATGGATACGGTCAAGGCGGTGTTCGGCGTGGTGATGCTGGGCATCGCAATTACCATGCTGGAGCGTCTGGCGCCAACCTACCTGCCGGTCTATGTTCCCATGATCCTGTGGGGATTGCTGCTGGTAGTCTCTGCCATCTATATGGGTGTACTGGAACCGCTGACAAAAGATGCTTCAGGCGGGCGCAAGTACTGGAAAGGGATCGGCGCCGGGATGTTGATATACGGAACGGTGATCCTGATTGGCGCATCCATGGGCAACAGTGATCCACTGCAGCCGTTGACCAGTGTCGAAAAAGTGCACTTCAAACAGGTCACCACGGTGAATGAACTGCAGCGGGAGCTGCAGCAGGCGAAAAAACAGGGCAGGGGCGTTATGGTTGATTTCTATGCCGACTGGTGCGTCTACTGCAAGACCATGGAGAAGATTGTATTTCCTGATGCCCGGGTGCAGAAGAGTATGCAGGGGTTGCTGCTGCTGCAGGCCGATGTCACCTCCAACCAGGAGTTGCTGAGCCATTTTGGTTTGACAGCGCCGCCAACGATTCTGTTCTTCGATCGTGATGGGGTGGAGTTGTGCGATTACCGCCTGGTTGGCGACGTGACTGTTCCACAGCTGGTGGAGCAGCTCAAGCAGGCCTTCCCATGATACTGCGCTATCTGCTCTATTCACTGATGCTTGGCATTGTTGCCTCGATTGTCGGTGCCGTCATCGCGGTCAAGCATCACCCTGAACGTTTTTCGAATTTCATGGGAATGGATCAGCAGCTGCTCAAACGCGTACCCCAGTTCCAGCTTGAGGATATCGATGGCAAGCTTCACACCTACACCGAGTGGAACGGCAAGATACTGGTTCTCAATTTCTGGGCGACCTGGTGTCCGCCGTGCCAGGAGGAGACGCCCGGTTTTGTGGAGCTGCAGCACAAGTACAAGGACCAGGGTGTACAGTTTGTCGGTATCGCTATCGATGATGTCGACAAGGTACGGAATTTCATGGACACCTTTGGCGTCAACTACCCGATGCTGATCGGTAATCTGCAGATTGTCGAGCTCTCGCGGGAGATGGGCAACCGCCTTGAAGCCTTGCCGTTCACGGTGATTGTCGATCGCCATGGCTATATCACCAAACGCTATACACGCGGCCTGACGAAGCAGGATGTCGAGGATGTCATCACAAATCTCCTGAGCAAGGATCATAATGCCGAAGAATAACCTTTTCGTTGTCGTCGATGGCTCCTCCTACCTGTTTCGTGCCTATCATGCACTGCCGCCGCTGACGAATTTCACGGGTGAGCCGACAGGCGCCATCGTCGGCGTCATCAATATGCTGAACAAACTGCTCAGCGATCATCCGCCGACGCATGTTGCAGTCGTGTTTGATGCGCCGGGCAAGACATTTCGCAATGATCTCTACCCCGAGTACAAGGCGCACCGCCCGCCGATGCCTGACGATTTGCGCGTGCAGATCGAACCACTGCAGCAGATCATACGGGATATGGGCCTGCCGCTGCTTATCGAGAGTGGTGTAGAGGCGGATGATGTCATTGGAACCCTGGCAGCCGAGGCGACCCGCATGGGCATGCAGACGCTGATCTCGACAGGCGACAAGGATTTGATGCAGCTGGTGAATGAGCATGTCACCCTGATCAATACCATGGGTGATATCCGCACGGATGTTCAGGGGGTGATGGATAAATTCGGCGTACGCCCCGGGCAGATCATCGATTTCCTGGCGCTGGTTGGCGACACTGCCGACAACATCCCCGGAGTCTCTAAATGCGGACCCAAAACGGCGGCAAAATGGCTCGGGCAGTATCAGACGCTTGAAAACCTGGTCGAGCATGCTGATGAGATCAAGGGCAAGATTGGCGAGAACCTGCGCGCTGCCCTGGATCAGCTGCCGCTCTCTAAACAGCTGACTACCATCGTTGTTGACCTGCCGCTGGGTGTGACGCCGCAGCAGCTGCAGCAAACGCCGCCTGACAGGGAGGCATTGCGCAATCACTATGAACGCATCGAGTCGAATCGTCTGCTGGCTTCACTGGATCGTCAGAGCAGTGAAGCCGTTGCTGAAGAGTTGCCGCAAGAGACGATCGATGATGTTGACTACCAGACGATTTTTGATCAGCAGCAGTTTGAGCAGTGGCTCGAGCGCCTCGAAACGGCGGAACTGATCACCCTGGATACAGAAACCACCAGCCTCGACTACATGCAGGCGGAACTCGTCGGGCTCTCCTTTGCGCTTGAACCCGGAGAGGCCTGCTATATCCCTGTCGCTCACAAGGATCCGGATGCACCGCAGCAGCTCGACCGTGATGCAGTGCTGCAGCGCCTCAAGCCGATTCTTGAGGATCCCGCCAGGGCCAAGCTCGGGCAGCATCTGAAATATGATATGAATGTGCTGGCCCGCTATGGCATCGATCTGCAGGGCGTCGTCTATGACACCATGCTTGAGTCCTATGTTCTGAATTCGACAGCCACCCGCCATGATATGGATTCGCTGGCGAAAAAATACCTCGGCTACACCACCATCAAGTTTGAAGATGTCGCCGGCAAGGGCGCCAGGCAGATTACCTTCGACCAGGTGCCGCTGCAGCAGGCCGCTCCCTATGCTGCGGAAGATGCGGATATCACCCTGCGCCTGCACCGGCGTTTGTGGGGAGAGCTGCAAAAAGAGTCGGGTCTGCGCTCAGTGTTTGAAGAGATCGAAATACCGCTGGTGCCGGTGCTCTCGCGCATCGAACGCACCGGGGTGAAGATCGACAGCGACATGCTGGCCCGGCAGAGTGCAGAGCTTGCAAAGCGCATGCATCTGCTGGAGAGCAAGGCATACGAGGTTGCCGGGCACACCTTTAACATGGGATCGCCCAAGCAGATCGGAGCGATCTTCTTTGAGGAGCTGGGCATGCCGGTTGTTTCCAAAACGCCCAAGGGGGCGCCGTCGACGGCCGAGTCTGT
>DAOUQU010000106.1 GCA_030625445.1 Gammaproteobacteria bacterium | reverse complement strand
TGCCCTGAAGCTGAGGTCGATTTTATTGAAGATGCATTCCTCAAGCTGAAAGAACGCAAGGCGCATAGCCTGCGGGAGGATTTTTGCGGCACTGCCGCCGTATGCTGTGAATGGATCAAGCGCAGCAGGAAAAACAGTGCCATTGGCGTCGATCTTGATACCGATGTGCTGAAGTGGGGAGAGACGCATCATCTCTCTCAACTTGACAGCAGGCAAAAGAGACGTCTTACGCTGCATAACCATGACGTTTTGACGGTGGATACTGATCGCGTAGATGCCATCGCGGCAATGAATTTCAGCTACTGGCTATTCAAGGATCGCAGCCTCCTGAAACGCTATTTCAAAAGCGCCTGCAAAGCACTTGTCGATGACGGTGCTCTTTTTCTCGACGCCTACGGTGGTTATGAATCGTTTCAGGAGATCGAAGAGGAGCGCGAGATCGATGAAAATGGCCAGGCCTTCACCTATATCTGGGAACAGGAGCGTTTCAACCCGGTTGACAACGGCCTGATCTGTTCGATTCATTTTGAGTTTGATGACGGATCACGCATCGAACGCGCCTTCCACTATGACTGGCGCCTGTGGACACTGCCTGAAATTCGGGATCTGCTGCTGGAGTGTGGCTTTTCCAGGGTAACGACTTACTGGCAGGGCTTCGACGAAAATGATGAAGGAGACGGAGATTTCAACCCCGTCACCCGGGCGGACGCCGATGCCGGATGGATATGCTATCTGGTTGCAGAAAAATAGGGGGCCTCTCAATGACACACACGTAGCATCGTAGGCCGGATAAGGCGCTTTCACTGACCTTTGATTCAATACAGGATCTTCCAGCGCCGTCATCCGGCTTTGTGTTGCCGGATTTCGCTTACGCTCATCCGGCCTACGAACTGCAATGATGCTCAGGTCCGTTCGAAGGGAAAAGCCAGCACCTCTTGTATTTGATCAACACCGCAACGCAGCATCAGCAACCGGTCAACGCCCAGCGCCACGCCGGAGCAGTCAGGCAGACCATGTTCGAGCGCCTGAAGAAAATGCTCATCCAGCGGCAGCTGCTCATCTCCCGCTCGCTGGCGCTTCAGATTCTCTGCTTCAAAGCGTCGCCGCTGCTCATCGGCATCCGCCAGTTCATGAAATCCATTCGCCAGTTCCACACCCTCGAAAAAATATTCGAAACGCTCGGCCACCCGTGGATCCAGTGCCGAGAGTTGTGACAATGACGCCTGTGCAGCTGGATAATCATACACAATCACCCCTTTCTGCTGCTGCAGCCATGGGCCGACGCAGAGCTCGAACAGCACCTCGATGAGCCATTCAGTCTGAACTGATTCAGGAATAACGACGCCAACCGCCTCCGCCTTCTCACAAAGCTGTACATATTCGGCAGTAAAGAGGTCCAGGCCTGTATGAGTGAGAAATAGATCGGCATAGCGATGACGCGCTGCTGCTGAAGAGGAGTCATGCAGCAACTGCATCAATAATGCATCCACCTCATCCATCAGCTGAAGATGGTCATAATCGATGCGATACCACTCCAGCAGAGTGAATTCGGGATTATGCAGGCGGCCGCACTCGCCATTGCGGAAAGCGTGACAAATTTGAAAAATCGAACCGCTGCCTGCAGCAAGCAGTCGCTTCATAGGAAATTCAGGTGATGTTTGTAGATAAAGCGCCTGTGATCGATGACTGCCCGGCGAACAAAAACCTGACAGCATCGGGTTGATTGCAGCATCCGGGTTCGCCGAGGATGAAACTACCGGGGTCTCCACTTCAAGCACATCTCTGTGCGCAAAAAAGTGGCGGATCTCGCTCAATAGAGAGGCGCGCTCCTGCAGCACTTTGATCGAAGCAGAAGGTCTCCACGAATTCATATCTGGAAGTGATACCTAATCCCAGCCTGACTACGCATGAAAGTAATTTTTGTTTCTCGCCAAGACGCCAAGACCGCAAAGGTTTTTCTTGGCGATCTTAGCGTCTTGGCGAGAGTCATTATTAAAATTTAAATGATTATAAAGATGTAGAGTTATCAAGGTTACGCGCGCGAGACATACTCTCCACTGCGGGTATCCACTTTCACCACTTCATCGATCTGCACAAACAGCGGTACCCGTATCACTGCTCCTGTTTCGAGAGTAGCGGGCTTTCCTCCGCCACCCGAAGTATCCCCCTTGAGGCCGGGATCTGTATCGGTAATACGCAGAGTCACAAAATTGGGCGCTTCGACAATCAGCGGGTTGCCGTTCCATAATGTCACGTTGCAATCGTCTTGCTCCTTGATCCACTTGATGGCATCTGCAATTGCGGCTTCACCGGCGGCATATTGCTCGAAGCTCTGCGGATCCATAAAGTGCCAGAATTCACCATCGGTATAGAGGTATTGCAGTGTGGTTTCCAGTACATCAGCCGCTTCAACACTCTCACCGGATTTGAAGGTTTTTTCGATCACACGGCCTGTTTTCAGGTTTCTGATCTTGACACGACTGAAGGCCTGTCCTTTTCCGGGCTTGACGAATTCATTTTCAATGATTGAATATGGGTCATTATCAAGCATAAACTTGAGACCACTGCGGAATTCGTTGGTATTGTAGGTTGCCATTGTTTCCTCGAAAGCAGCAAATAAATAAACTTTACTATGATACCCCGAAGCACTGCAATACCAAAGACCCCATCCTGGCAACGGCAGATGGCCCGCTCCTTTACGCAGCTATCCACACTGCTTGAATGGCTCGACCTTGACCGCGATAAACTGCCTTTTCAGTGCGATGACTCTGCAGATTTTCCGTTAAGAGTCACCCTGGATTTTGCATCACGCATGCGCGTAGGTGATGCCGGCGACCCGCTGCTACTGCAAGTTTTACCATTGCAGCAGGAGTCGGCTGTTGTTGAGGGATATAGTCAGGATCCGGTTGGCGATATGAATGCGGCAGTTTCACAGGGAGTCCTTCAAAAATACAATGGACGTGCCCTGCTGATCACCACCGCTGCCTGCGCCATTCACTGCCGCTACTGCTTCCGCCGCCACTTCCCCTATCAACAGCAGCATATTGAGCCACAGCTTTGTGATCAAACCCTGGAAAAACTCAATGCTCCCGATATCACCGAAATCATACTTAGCGGTGGTGATCCACTGACACTCAACGACCAGCGCCTGGCACTGCTGCTATCACAGCTGAAACAATTACCCTATCTGAAACGGCTGCGCATCCATACACGCATGCCCGTCATCCTCCCTTCCAGAGTCACACCTGAACTGGTGAATATACTGCGGGATTTTCCGCTACCTGTGACAACAGTTCTGCACATCAACCACCCCAACGAACTCGATGAGAGTGTCGCCACAGCCTTGCATCAACTGCGTCACAGCAACACGCACATTTTGAATCAGGCAGTGCTGTTGAAGGGAATCAACGACTCGCCAGAGGTATTGAAGGAGTTATGTGAAAAGGGATTCCGCATGGGCATACTTCCCTACTATGTGCATCAGCTTGACAAGGTTCACGGCAGTGCACATTTTCAGGTCTCCAGAGAACGCGCCCTCGAACTTGAAAAGCAGTTGAGAAAACAGCTGCCCGGTTATCTGCTTCCAAAATTTGTCACAGAGATTGCAGGAGAAAATTCAAAAGTTTCAATAGGCAGGTTTTAGGTGGGGAGGTTTTAAGTTTTAGGTGTTAGGTGTTAGGTGTTAGGTGTTAGGTGTTAGATCAAGAGCCTGTGTACTTAAAACCTAAAACCTAACCACCTAAAACTTCCCCTCATTCTTTATACCCTGGGGAACGTGGCCGGTGGGGACGTGTTTGCTGGCTGATTCACAATGGCGGCTCTGGTCGTCGAAAAAAATGTCGGCCTTGAATGCCTTCAGAAAGGTTCCCTTGTCCATACCGCCGAGAAACAGCGCCTCATCGATGCGGATATCCCATGAACGCAGGGTGCGAATAACACGTTCATGCGCAGGAGCCGAGCGCGCGGTCATCAATGCTGTTCGAATCAACGGTTCCTCTGCCGGCATGGCAGACTGGATCTGGTGCAGCACAGACAAAAACGGCTTGAACGGGCCACCGGGTAGCGGCTCTTTTGCCGCCTCTTTTTCACTCGTGATAAAGGCCTCCAGTCCCTGCTCCTGGTATATCCTTTCAGCATCATCAGAAAAGATGACAGCGTCTCCATCAAAGGCGATACGCAACTCCTCCTCATCACTCCCTTCATGATATGCGGCGCCGTCAGCGACCGGAACGATGGTCGCTGCAGCCATGCCTGACTGCAGTGCATGCTGCACATCCTCCGCATCGGCCGAGAGAAAAAGATGTGCGCCCAGCGCCCTGGCATAGGAGAAGGGGTTTCTGCCGCTGGTAAAGGCCGCACGGGTAATGTCGAGCTGATAATGCTCGATGGAGTTGAACACCCGCAGACCCGTATCGGCGCTGTTGCGTGACAACAGTACAATCTCAACCTCGGCTTTGCCTTGAAGCTGTGTATTGAGAAAAAGGAGCTTCCTTACAAGGGAGTAAGCGACACCTTGCGGCAACACTTCATCTTCGTGAGAAATCTGGTATTGACAGTAGGCTTCTATGCCCTGTTGCTGATAGATGTTGTGAGAGGCATCCAGGTCGAACAGCGCACGCGATGAGATCGCAACGACAAGGCGTTGGCCGCTATCAATTGACATGCATTACCATGGGGCAAACATCTCAACAGGGTTTGAAAATCTGTCGATATTATGATTCATATTACGCATACTGTAATCCATATGCCCCATGTGATCACCCATATAGTAGGTGGTGTCGCTGATCGACCGCACCGACTGATCAAGGGTTGCCATACTGCCGTTCATCTGATTGAGACTGGTCAGCATCGGCTTCAACACCACCACCGTATCATCAATGGAGTCCATGGTAACGGCCATTGTGCGCACATTCGCCGTCATCTCTCCCAGATTCGATGCCATACTTTGCATATCACCCGTCAGAATGGTCATATTTGAATCAATGCTGACAGCCATGAAATGGACGTCCTTGGCAAGATTGAAGATCAGGTAGAAACCATAGGCTGCCAGGATGACAAAAGCAAACAGCGATGGATAGACAATCAGCTCCCAGCGATGTATCTCCTTATGCATCTCATGGTCTAGCTTTTTGAGATCCTGTTCGTTGCTATGAACCTCCTCGTCGAGTTTTTTTATCTCTGTTTCTGTACTCACGCAACCAAGCCTTATAGTATTATTGAATATTCTAATATACTACTTTAGCCAGGGGGAAATGTCAATGCTGCGGGAAATAAGTTGGCATGATCAAGTTTGTAGTAAAAACAACGAGCACGTGCTGCCAACTGCATCCTTTTTTTCCTCGTTCCCATGCTCCTGCGTGAGCATGCATATTCCGGTATGGGTTACCACGCAGGAGCGTGGGAACCAGGGTAAAGATCAAGTTCGCAGTCATCAGTAGGCAGTTTGCAGTATAAACATGGATTATTCGCTTCGCTCACCCTTCGGACCGCCCTGTAGGCGTTCAAAGCGCAAGCACTTTAGTCCGGCTGAAATGCATGCCGAAATGACGAGGTTTTGTAAGAGGCTCCTTCTTTCTTATTTTGCTATTACAGCAATCTGAAGACTGCAAATTTTCTTTTAGCTACCTACTGAAGACTGCCAACTGCAAACTATCTTTTAACTGATGGCTGCCTACTTTCTTTTTAGCTGCAAACTTTTTTTATCGGATTAGATGCGGATAGAGCTCTGCCGCCAGGGCGTTAAATTCACGTACCCCCGGATCACGTGGATCCAGCTCCATTGCAGCAAGTCCCTCGCTGAACGAGTGAAGAAATACCGGGCGCTGCGAGAGTCTCGGCAGCAGAAAACGCGCGCCGGGAAGGCTCACCAGTGCTGCCGCCGTCTCATAGGATTCATTCGCAGCAGACTGCATATCGACGCGGTTGATAAAGGTGCACACCTCTGGCGGACTGTTACGTGTTGAAACAATCGAACTGACAAAACGGATAAAACGCTGTGTCGACCAGACATCCGCCTGGCTTGGCGGAACCGGTATGACAATTTTATCCGCAAGCACTAGAGCGCGTTTAAGTGAATCCATATCAGCCGTGCC
>DAOUQU010000290.1 GCA_030625445.1 Gammaproteobacteria bacterium | reverse complement strand
GTCTCCCCGGAAGATCTCTTATCCTGCTGAACTGCCGGTCTCGCAGCGTCTGCAGGAGATTCAGGAGCTGATCTCGAAGCACCAGGTGATCGTCCTCTGTGGTGAGACCGGCTCGGGAAAATCGACCCAGCTGCCGAAGATCTGCCTCTCCCTGGGGCTTGGCGTCTTCGGGCGCATCGGTCACACCCAGCCGCGGCGCATCGCTGCCCGCAGCCTGATGTCGCGCATCTCCACCGAGCTCGATTCGCCAGCGGGTGAGGTGGTTGGCTACAAGGTGCGTTTCAAGGATCATGTGCGCCCGCACACCAGGGTCAAGCTGATGACCGACGGCATTTTGCTGAACGAGATTCAGCAGGATCCCTGGCTGTATGAATATGATGTGCTGATCATCGATGAAGCCCATGAGCGCAGCCTGAATATCGATTTTCTGCTGGGATATCTGCAGCAGTTGCTGCCAAGACGCCAGGATCTGAAGATCATCATTACCTCGGCGACCATCGATCCCGAACGTTTCTCCAAACATTTCAATGATGCTCCTATTATCGAAGTTACGGGGCGCACCTACCCGGTCGAAGTGCGCTACCAGCCGCCGCAGGAGGAGGGCGCCAGTGAGCGTGATGAGAGCATGCAGCAGGCGATACTGGATGCCGTGGATGATCTCTCCAGTGAAAGCCGTGGTGATATCCTGATCTTTCTCTCCGGTGAACGCGAAATTCGCGACACGGCCGAGCACCTGCATAAGCACAGGCTGCAGCTGACGGAGATTCTGCCGCTGTATGCGCGTCTTTCGCCTGCCGACCAGGCAAAAATATTTCGCACCTCATCGAGCCGGCGCATTATTCTTGCGACCAATGTTGCCGAGACGTCGCTGACTGTTCCCGGTGTGCGTCATGTCATCGATGCCGGTTTTGCGCGCATCAGCCGTTACAGTCACCGCAGCAAGGTGCAACGCCTGCCGGTTGAGCGCGTCTCTCAGGCATCGGCAGACCAGCGCAAGGGACGCTGCGGGCGGGTTGCCGAGGGGATCTGCATCCGTCTCTACTCTGAAGAGGATTTTGACGCACGCCGCGAATTTATCGAGCCGGAGATCCAGCGCACCAATCTTGCTTCAGTCATCTTGCAGATGAAGCTGCTGCATTTTGCCGATATCGAGCAGTTCCCCTTTATCGATTCACCGCATCCACGTCTCGTCAGTGATGGCTACCGCCTGCTGGAGGAGGTGCTTGCGGTCGATGCAGAACGCAATGTCACCCGTCTTGGCCGGCAGATGGCGAGAGTCCCTGTCGATCCGCGAATCGGCCGCATGCTGCTGGAGGCGGCGCACACGCACTGTCTGCGGGAGTTGCTGATCATCGCTGCAGCGCTGTCGGTGCAGGACCCGCGTGATCGACCCCTGGAGAAGCAGCAGGCAGCAGATGAAGCACATGCACTTTTTCACCATCCGGAGTCCGACTTTTTCGCCTATGTCAGCTTGTGGGATCATCTCGAGGAGCAGCGCCGTCATCTCAGCCGGCGCAAGTTCAACAACCACTGCCGCAGTCGATTTCTCTCTCCGACCAGGGTACAGGAGTGGCATGACATCCATCAGCAGCTGCGTGCGCAGATGCATCAGCTGAAATACAAAGAAAACACCAAAGAGGCCGGTTACGAAGCGGTGCACAAGGCAATACTCAGCGGCCTGCTGTCGCATATCGGTTTTCGTGAGAGCGGCAGCGACAACGACTACAAGGGGGCGCGCGGCAGCCGTTTCTACCTCTTTCCCGGTTCGGTGCTCTTCAAGAGCAAGCCCAAATGGGTGATGGCAGCCGAGCTGGTCGAGACCACCAGGCTGTATGCGCGTACTGCTGCAAAAATCGAGCCGCGCTGGATCGAGTCGATGGCGGGACACCTGCTCAAACGCAGCTATTCAGAACCCCACTGGCAGTTGCGTCGCGGCCAGGTGGGTGGGTGGGAGAAGGTGATGCTCTACGGCCTGACGCTGGCCGCCAGGCGCAGAGTCAATTATGGTCCGATCAACCCCGAAGAATCCCGTGAGATCTTTATCCGCTTTGCACTGGTGGAGGGGGATTTTCACAGCAGGGCACCATTCTGGCGGCAAAATTTGGAACTGATCGAGGATCTGCGTGCGCAGGAGGCCAAGTCGCGCAGTTTTGATATCCTCGTAGATGAACAGGTGATCTACGAATTTTATGCTGCGCGTATTCCACAGGGGATCTACAGCACGGCGCAGTTTGAGAAGTGGCTGCGAAAGGCAACCGTAAACAAGCCGAAGCTGCTGCATATGCGCCGGCAGGATCTGCTGCGCGATGATGCGGCAGAGGTTTCTCGGGAACTCTATCCCGATGAGATGGATATCAACGGCATGCGGCTGCCTTTGCAATATCATTTCGAACCGGGCCAGGCCGCCGACGGCGTTACCCTGGTCGTTCCGCAGGAGGTGCTCGGCCAGATCAGTGAAGAGCATTTGCAGTGGCTGGTTCCGGGGATGCTGCAGGAGCGTATCGT
>DAOUQU010000253.1 GCA_030625445.1 Gammaproteobacteria bacterium | reverse complement strand
GATGACTGATGCAACCAGCTAGCAAGCGTATCCTCGTTCCCACGCTCCTGCGTAGGAATGCAGATCTGGCTCGAAGATAACTCCGTATGCATTCCCACCGGGGACGGTGGGAACGAGATAATCCCAACCCTGCATATCTTGCATGAAGCTATTGAAATATTACGTTCATATCAACCCCGTCCACCCTTCCTGAGATGATAAAAATCATCAACAAAAGAGAGCAGGCGTTGCTGCTCTATGGCTTCACGCAGCTGCTGCATCAGTTTCTGGTAGTAGTGAAGATTGTGTATGGTATTGAGGCGCGCACCCAGAATCTCGTGACAGCGATGCAGGTGACGCAGATAGGCGCGGCTGTAGTTGCGGCAGGTATAGCAGTCACACATCGGATCCAGCGGCGCTGTATCTTTGGCATGACAGGCATTTTTAATGCGCACCACTCCCTGATGCGTAAACAGGTGCCCGTTGCGGGCGTTGCGCGTCGGCATCACGCAGTCGAACATATCAATACCTCGCTGCACCGCCTCGACGATATCTTCAGGCGTACCCACTCCCATTAAATAGCGTGGCTTATCCGCAGGCAGGCGTTCGCACAGATGATCGAGAATCCGCCAGCGATCTTCAGGGGGCTCGCCCACAGACAAACCTCCGACCGCAAAGCCATCGAAGCCAATCTCCATCAGGCCATCCAGGGATGCACTGCGCAAATCCTCATAGACACCTCCCTGCACGATTCCAAACAGTGCAGCAGAATTGTCACCATGCGCCTCTTTACTGCGCGTTGCCCAGCGCAGAGAGAGCTCCATCGAGGTTTTTGCCTCCTCGAAGGTTGCCGGATAAGGCGTGCATTCATCAAAGATCATGACGATGTCGGAGCCGAGTTCGCGTTGAATGCGCATCGACTCTTCCGGCCCCATAAAAACCTTTGCCCCGTCGACAGGCGAGCGGAAATGGACACCCTCCTCCGTGATTTTCCGCATCTTGCCGAGGCTGTAAACCTGGAACCCTCCGGAGTCGGTCAGAATCGGACGCTGCCAGTGCGTGAAATCGTGCAAATCCCCATGCGCCTGAATGATTTCAGTCCCCGGCCTTAACCACAGGTGGAAGGTATTACCGAGTATGATCTGTGCGCCCATCCCCTCAAGCTCCTCCGGGGTCATTGCCTTGACGGTTCCATAGGTGCCGACTGGCATAAACGCGGGCGTATCTATAATGCCTCGCCTGAACTCCAGCTGATTTCTACGTGCTTTTGCATCGGTTGCAAGATTTCGGAATTCCATAGTAAAAATAGTGTTGAATTAAGAATAAAAGAATATTAGAATATACTTATGTGCTGGATTCCTCCTCCTTTATCCGGCACATACCTCCATTCTCCTTTGGTGGTTTTAGCGCGGCAGCTTCTGCCGCGCTTTTTTTTGCCTGGTGCAGTGACAGACGGTATCAGTGTAATGTGTACAGACCATCGGCTAAAACAGGATTGACCGGCCATTTCCTCGTTCCCATGCTCCTGCGTGGGAATGCATATCCTGGGATGGGTTACCACGCAAGAGCGTGGGAACCAGAGTGAATATCATTGTAATTTACTTGAACCTGTAGGGTGCAATAAGCGACAGCGCATTGCACCATCCCCATGCGGCGTAATGCGCTGTCGCTTATTATGCCCTACGCCTTGACGGACTCAAATGATGCACAAAGTAATTGAAGAATTACATTTTTGAGGTATAACTCTAACCCCCTATCCCATCTTTCGTGAAAAAAACTTGACAAACATTTTTATTATATTAGAATGTACTCATGTTCTGAATTTCTCCTCCTTTATTCAGAACATATTCCTCCATTCTCCTTTGGTGGTTATTGTTTGGCGCGGCAGTTTCTGCCGCGCTTTTTTTTGCCTTTTAATCCTTGCCAGAAACCCGGCAAGCCCTCAATAACCCACTATTGTGCAGCTTACAACTCCCTCGACGCAAGAAAACGCACATCCGGCCAACGCTCTTCAGCAAGGCTCAAATTGACGCGTGTCGGCGCCAGGTAGACCAGTTGCTCATCGCCATCGAGCGCCAGATTGTCATGATTTTTGATTTTGAACTGCTCTAACATCTTTGCATCATCACACTCAATCCAGCGGGCAGTCGCAATCGATATAGCCTCGACAATGGCATCTGCACTATATTCCCCCTTAAGACGATGTACTGCAACTTCAAACTGCAGCACTCCGATGGCGCCGAGAATCATGTCGTTATTTTTCAACGGCCGGAACACCTGGGTTGCCCCCTCCTCACACAACTGTAAAACCCCCTTTTGCAGCTGCTTCATTTTGAGTGGATTCTTCAGCACCACGCGTCTGAACAATTCCGGTGCAAAATAGGGAATGCCTTCAAATTTCAGCTCCTCGCCTTCTGTGAAGGTATCTCCGATCTGAATGGTGCCATGGTTATGCAGCCCGATAATGTCTCCGGGAAAGGCCTCCTCCACCTGTGTACGTTCTCCAGCCTGGAAGGTAAGCGCATTATTGACCTGTATGGTTTTGCCGATACGCACATGCTTCATCTTCATCGCCTTGCGGTAACTCCCGGAAACGACACGTAGAAATGCAATGCGGTCACGATGTGAGGGATCCATATTGGCCTGAATCTTGAAGATAAAACCGCTGAATTTTTCATCTTCGGGTTTGACTTCGCGTTTTCCGGCCTGACGCGGCTGTGGCGGTGGAGCATATTCGACAAATGCATCCAGCAGCTCTTTGACGCCAAAATTGTTGATCGCCGATCCAAAAAAGACCGGCGTCAATTCGCCCTTCAGGTAGGCATCCAGATCCAGTTCATGGCTGGCGCCGCGCACCAGTTCGATCTCTTCACGCAGCTCTTCCGCCATGTCGCCGATGGCCTCATCAAGCAGCGGATTATCCAGTCCCTGGATGAGATCACCCGTCTGGATTTTGCCGCCATGGCGTGCGCTGAAGAGATGCGT
>DAOUQU010000313.1 GCA_030625445.1 Gammaproteobacteria bacterium | reverse complement strand
AGATGAAACGTGTTGGTTTTGTTGGATGGCGGGGCATGGTCGGTTCGGTTTTGATGGATCGCATGCGTGAAGAGCATGATTTCGATGCAATCGATGAGCCGGTTTTTTTCACCACATCCCAGGCGGGTCAGCAGGGGCCGGATATCGGCAGGGAGATACCGCTGCTCAAGGACGCTATGGATATCGATGAACTGAAAACCATGGATGCCATTGTCACCTGCCAGGGTGGTGATTATACCAACTCCGTGTTTCAACAATTGCGTGCCAGCGGATGGAAAGGCTACTGGATCGATGCGGCATCATCGCTGCGCATGCAGGACCACAGCATCATTGTACTGGACCCGGTGAACCGCAATGTTATCGATCAGGCGCTGACAGATGGCAAAAGGGACTTCATCGGCGGCAACTGCACTGTCAGTTTGATGCTGATGGCGCTGGGCGGGCTCTTCCGTGAAGAGATGGTGGAGTGGACGACAGCGATGACCTACCAGGCGGCTTCCGGCGCAGGTGCACGCAACATGCGGGAGCTGATCTCCCAGATGGGCGCAGTACATGCATCGGTTGCTGACAAGCTGAAGGATCCCTCGTCTGCAATCCTTGATATTGATCGCACTGTTTCCAGCGCCATTCGCAGTGATGACTTTCCAACCGCACAGTTTGGTGCACCGCTGGCGGGCAGCCTGCTTCCATGGATCGATGTGCGCCTGGAGAACGGGCAGAGCAAGGAGGAGTGGAAAGGTGGTGTGGAAAGCAACAAGATCCTTGGATCAGGCAGTAATCCTGTACCTATTGACGGCTTATGTGTCAGAATTGGAGCAATGCGCTCCCACAGTCAGGCGTTGACCATCAAGTTGAAGGGCGATATCCCCATGGATGAGATCGAATCCATCCTTGCATCTGCAAACCAGTGGGTCAAAGTGATCCCCAATGAACGTGATTTGAGTGTGCAGGAGCTGACTCCTGCAGCGGTAACAGGCACATTGTCCGTACCGGTCGGCAGGTTGCGGAAAATGAACATGGGGCCGGAGTATCTCTCGGCTTTTACCGTGGGTGATCAGCTTCTGTGGGGAGCCGCGGAGCCTTTGCGAAGAATGCTGGCGATCCTGTTAAACCGATAGCTGTTGCATCCTCTATCTGAAGCGGCTCATAAATCAGCAAGTTATATGAATGTTTATGTAATTGCTCAATAACCCGGTGCTTGATCGCGGTCAGATGACCGCTCCTACAGTTCTATGTTACACCAGATGTAGGAGTGGTCATCTGACCACGATTGAAATGCGATAGCATTTTACTCACATGCACGGGGCTATTGAGAGCTTACACTGTTATTCAAGTAGTACGAAGAGACCTGACAAATGCTAAAACGACTGACAATTCTTTCACTTCTGATCATGCTTTCAAGCGGTGCCCAGGCTTTGACGCTTGGTCAGATTCATGTTCACTCCTTTATCAACCAGCCGCTGAAGGCGACAATCGATCTGCAAGGTGTCAAAGCAGATGAGCTCACAGCACTCAAAATCAAGCTTGCTTCACGTTCAGACTTCAAAAATGCCGGTGTTGACTGGAATGAGCAGCTCGAGAAACTGCGCTTTTCAATTATTCAGAGCAACAGGGGGCCGGCAATCAGGGTGACCAGCAGTAAGGCGGTGGTGGAGCCTTTTCTCAGCTTTGTTGTTGATGCCAAGTGGGCTAATGGCAAGATGATCAAGGATTTTACGCTGCTGCTTGATCCTCCTCTCTACTCTGGAAAGGAAGCTGCTGCGGTTGATGTGGCTGATGCCGCAAGCGTGACTGCCAGGCAGCCTGTTCAATCCGATGAAATCAAGCCACAGCAACAGCAACAGGACGTCTCACCGGCGGCACCTCAAAAGGAGGAGGCGGCGCCAACCTCTCCAGCCAGCGACACACAGGGCTCCGCTGCGCAGACAATGACAGGCACAAGTTTATGGCAGGTTGCTTCCAAAGTACGCCCCGCCGATGCAACCATGCAGCAGACCATGGTTGCTATTCATGAGGAAAACCCGGAGTCATTTATCCGCGGCAACATGAATCTGTTGAAGAGAGGTCAGTTACTGCGCATTCCATCTGCAGAAGTCATCCAGGGTATCTCCGGTAGTGCGGCCGTAAACAGGGTTGCGAAACACGAGAGAGCCTTGCGGGCTGGGAAGTCAGTCAAGTCGTCGAAGCGTCTCTCTCCCGAAATTATTGCGTTGGCAGCCGAATCTGCACAGGCAGCAGCTGCAACATCGCCGGATGCAGGGAGCGGGGGACGATTACGCCTGGATTCTGCTACTGATGCTGTCAATAAGGGGGCATTCGGTGGAGATCTGGAGTCAGGC
>DAOUQU010000453.1 GCA_030625445.1 Gammaproteobacteria bacterium | reverse complement strand
TCTCATCAAGCTGGTGCAGGCTCCCTGGTCACGTGAAATCCTGCGTGAGCGTATCGCACAGCGTTTTGATCTGATGCTGCAGCAGGGTTTTGAGAAGGAAGTCCGCTATCTGCTGGATCACTATACATTGACGCCGGATCTCCCCTCCATGCGCAGCGTCGGCTACCGGCAGATGCTGATGTACCTGCAGGGAGACTACAGCTACGAGGAGATGAGAGAGAAGGGTGTCACTGCAACCCGTCAACTGGCCAAACGCCAGCTGACATGGCTGAGAAAGGAACAGCATGCCGTCTGGTTGAAGCAGGGCGGTGATTCAGCTGCCACCATTATTAAGAAAGGAGTGAGTGCTGAGTACTGAGGACTGAGGACTGAGTCGTGAGAAGTGAACTCGAAGAACCTAAAACCTAAAACTTAAAACCTAAAACCTATCTAATCAATGCAATTATCTCAAAATAGATGTATATTCAAGAATCAAGAATTAAGAAACCTCTAAATTAGTCCATTGGGATGGGGGTTCGGGGGAAGGGCAATCTGGATGCGTATTGTAACCCATTGATAGATATCCCTTCCCCCGTAGACTAACTTGCAGGAATGCTCTGATCAAGTCGCTTCGCGACTTGATCAGAGCATTCCTTATTTCCTAATAAAAGCAATAGCGGTGAAAATTATGGCAAAAGGGCAAACTTTACAAGATCCTTTCTTGAATGCACTCAGAAAGGAGCGCATTCCCGTCTCTATCTTCCTGGTGAATGGCATCAAGTTGCAGGGACAGATCGACTCATTTGACCAATTCGTGGTGCTGCTGAAAAATGCAGTCAACCAGATGGTCTATAAGCATGCTATCTCGACCATTGTGCCGGCAAGAAATGTCCGCCTGGCGCCACCTGATGACGGTGAGAGTGCTGATACCTCCGATAGCGGCAACGTCTGAATTTATCAAAAAACTATTTTGAACGAATTACGTGGAACTGTTTGAACGCCCCGGCGGCGGCGAGCGGGCTGTGCTGGTGTATGTCGCCCTCCGGCAGCAGTCTGATGATGACGAGATTGCAGAGTTTGTTGATCTCGCCTGCTCCGCCGGGGCAACCCCCATTGAAGTCATAACAACCAGCCGTTCATCACCTGATCCACACACCTTTATCGGCAGCGGCAAACTCGAAGAGATCAAACAGCTGCTCGAAGCTGAAAGCGGTGAGCTGGTGATTTTTGATAACCAGTTGTCGCCTGCCCAGGAGCGTAATATTGAAAGCCTGCTCTCC
>DAOUQU010000431.1 GCA_030625445.1 Gammaproteobacteria bacterium | reverse complement strand
GTCGCAAACGGTTCACCACTGGAGAGTCACTACCATCAAACCGGTGAGAGTGGAGTAGACCCATCCTCAATTCAGTGGCCTGGCTGGAGTGACGGCGCCTCCTCAAAAGCAGTCACACAACATGGCGTCAATGGCGCCTACACGATCGAATATCTCGGTCCGGTGTATGAGAGCAGCGGCGAGAATATAGCCGTTGAGGAACAACCTGCGATGAACAACAAAGCCTCCTACTACCTGTTCCGCATCTCTGCTCTTGCTATTGCCGGAAAGGGAAGTAAACGCATTGTTCAATCTCACTACCGGACAGTGGAGGGAGTATCACCATAATTTTGACAATAGAAGAGAGTCTTCAGTTAGCAGTAGGTAGCGAAACAACATTATCGCAGCTGATGTTTTACTGCAAACTGCATACTGATGACTGCCAACTTATACACGGAAAACATCATGGAAAACGGATTTCAGAAATCTATCACAAAAACAGTCATCATCAGCATAGCTATAGCCATGGCTGGATCACTTTTTGCCGACGCGGTGGTTGATCCGGCGACACAGCCAATCTGGAATATCGCGCCGCTGGAGCTCAGGGATTATGATCTGAGCATCAATTCAGGCAGCAAAGCCTACCA
Source organism: Gammaproteobacteria bacterium (assembly GCA_030625445.1). Lineage (GTDB taxonomy): Bacteria > Pseudomonadota > Gammaproteobacteria > Chromatiales > Chromatiaceae > Sva-25. The sequence goes on along the minus strand of DAOUQU010000431.1, from coordinate 857 downwards.
GGTGTGGCATGAGAATATCACCTGGTCCGGTGATCTGCGGGAGTGGCTCATCGACGCATCCGGGCACAAGTCACCCGGGAACTGGAGCGCCCGGCAGAGATACAGTGAACTGGAGAAGCTGGCCCCCTCCTCTTCACCCTACTGGCAGCAGCGGGAAATCATCACGCTCGACGGCAATGGCATGCAAATCTCCTTTCAGTGGGATCAGCTGAGCCCCGGGCAGCAATCAGAAATCACATCCAACCCGCTTGATCCGACCTCACCATACAATGGTCAAGAGATCGTGGACTTCATTCGCGGGAATCGATCGGGAGAGCTTCCTGATGGCAATTACCGCTTCCGCTCACATGCCCTCGGTGACATGCTGCATTCGGCACCAATCTCCGTTGGGCCGCCTGATGACGACAGCATCAGCGATGCATCCTATAAGGCATACAGGATCGCCAACAAGGATCACAATGAGCGTATTTACGTCGGCTCCAACGACGGCATGCTGCATGTGTTTGATGCTGATGACGGAACACTTATCTACTCCTACCTCCCCTCCGCACTCATTCCCAAACTTAATCGCCTGGCACAGCCCGGTTACACGCATAGCTCTTATGTCGATGGCGGATTGTCGACAAAGGATGTCAGGGTTGGAGAGAGCTGGAAAACCCTGCTGGCCGGAGGTCTGGGCGCAGGCGGGAAAGCTCTGTTTCTACTGGATATCAGCAGTGCAGAATTGAACAGCGAGACTGTGGTATGGGAACTCTCCGATGACGACGACATTGGTTATATTCACTCTGCTCCTCTGATCAGCCAGCTCCCCGGTGCAGCTTCCGAGCCTGTTGTGATCAGCGGCAACGGCTACCTCT
>DAOUQU010000235.1 GCA_030625445.1 Gammaproteobacteria bacterium | reverse complement strand
TCACCGCAGCCGCACTGGTTCTTGGCATTGGGGTTGTTGAATTTAAAGCCTTCATTGAGGCCTTCCTTGCCAAAATCAAGTTCGGTGCCATCGAGATAGATGAGACTCTTCTTATCAATGATGACTTTTACGCCATGATCTTCAAAAATTGTATCATCTTCGCCGGTCTCATCCACAAATTCGATGATATAGGCCATTCCTGAACAACCGGATGTCTTTACACCGAGACGCACACCAAGCCCCTTGCCGCGATTGGCAATGAAACTGCTGACGCGATCTGCCGCAGCTTGTGTCAGGGTGATGGCCACTGATCAGCCTTCCTGTTTGGATTGATAGTCGGTAATCGCTGCACGAATTGCATCTTCTGCAAGCACCGAACAGTGTACTTTTACAGGGGGTAATGCCAGCTCTTCGGCGATATCGGTATTCTTAATCTCCTGTGCCTCCTCCAGGGTCTTGCCCTTGACCCACTCGGTGAGCAGGCTGCTGGAGGCGATGGCCGAGCCGCAGCCATAGGTTTTGAATTTGGCGTCTTCAATAACGCCATCATCGCTGACCTGAATCTGCAGACGCATCACGTCACCACAGGCAGGAGCACCAACCATGCCGGTGCCGACATCGCTGGATTCGGTATCCATGACGCCTACATTGCGTGGATGCTCATAATGGTCAATGACTTTTTCACCGTATGCCATGCTACTACCCTCTAATAATTGTCATTCCGGCGAAGTCAGGAATGACGATGTACCTAAAACTTAAAACCTAAAACTTAATAACCTGCCTAAACCTGTCTCAATGCGCCGCCCACTCGATGGACTTGATATCTATACCCTCTTTATACATATCCCACAACGGAGAGAGTTCGCGCAGCCGCTTAACCTGTTCATGCATCATCTCAATGACGTAGTCAATCTCTTCTGCTGTCGTAAAACGGCCAATCGTAAAACGAATTGAGCTATGTGCCAACTCATCGTCCCGTCCCAGCGCCCGCAGCACATAACTTGGCTCCAGCGATGCAGAGGTACAGGCTGATCCCGAAGAGACTGCCATGTTTTTCAACGCCATCATCAGGCTCTCGCCCTCGACATAGTTGAAGCTGACATTCAGGTTTCCTGAAATACGCTGCTCCAGGTCACCATTCAGATAGACCTCTTCCATATCTTTCAAGCCGTTCCACAGGCGATCGCGCAGCTGCATCAGACGTTCATTGTCTTTACCCATCTCCTCCCTGGCGATGCGGAAAGCATCACCCATGCCAACCAGCTGATGAGTTGCCAGCGTGCCTGAGCGCATACCGCGCTCATGTCCGCCGCCATGCATCTGGGCTTCGAGACGGATGCGAGGCTTGCGTCGCACATAGAGCGCACCGACCCCTTTGGGGCCATAGATCTTGTGTGCCGAGAAGCTCATCAGATCGACCTTAAGCGCCTGAATATCAATTGGCACTTTACCTGCGCTTTGTGCTCCATCTACATGAAATATAACTTTATTTTCTCTACATATTTCGCCAATAGAGGCAATATCCTGAATCACGCCAATCTCGTTGTTGACATGCATGACAGAGGCAAGGATGGTGTCATCTCGCAGTGCAGCGCGAAATTTATCAATATCGACCAGGCCGTTTGGCTCGACATCGAGATAGGTGATTTCATAACCTTCACGTTCGAGTTGACGGCAACTGTCTAGCACAGCCTTGTGCTCGGTTTTGACAGTAACGATATGTTTGCCTTTTTTGTGGTAAAAGTGCGCCACGCCCTTGATCGCCAGATTATCGGACTCCGTCGCTCCGGAAGTCCACACGATCTCCCTGGCATCGGCATTGATCAGATCGGCGACATCCTGGCGGGCCTGCTTGACGGCGTCTTCTGCCGCCCAGCCAAAAGAGTGCGAACTGGAGGCCGGATTTCCAAAAATACCATCGGGCGTTAGATAACCGCACATTTTTTCAGCAACGCGCGGATCAACCGGTGTGGTTGCAGAGTAGTCAAGATAGATGGGGAACTTCATTATATAAACACTAAGACCGACTATAAGCTGAAACGTCACTCTCTCGAGGAGAGAGGCATTGTGTATAAATTAGTGAATGCGAATATACATTACTCAGTAATTTAGTCAAGAATTATCAGTCTCAGATTTAGTGGGGTTTTCATCGGAAGAGAGAGAACTACTCTCCCCTTCAAGACGCGTCAACTCCTCAGCGGTTGAAACAATCTCACAGGAGTCGAGGTTCTCAGCAGCAATATCATCAACAATATCCATGGTTTTCAATGCTTTGCACATCTTTTCCATACGCGTATCCATGACGTGAATATGATCCAGCATGCAGTTGATCGCGTGCGCCACAGGATCAGGCGCATCCTTGGAGACACCGTAGGCGTCAAATCCCATTTTTTCGGCGATCACTTTACGGTGCGCATCGTGCTGCTCTTTTTTCGGCTGAATCAGCCGTCCGGGGACGCCGACCGCAGTTGCCCCCGGGGGCACTGTTTTTACAACCACAGCATTGGAGCCGATACGTGCGCCATCACCGATCTCGATTGGTCCCAGCACCTTGGCCCCGGCGCCAACCACGACGCCATTGCCCAGTGACGGATGACGCTTGCCTTTCTGCCAACTGGTGCCGCCGAGCGTGACGCCGTGATAGAGGGTGCAGTCATCTCCAATTACGGCAGTTTCACCGATTACAACGCCCATGCCGTGATCGATAAAAAAGCGGCGGCCGATCTTTGCTCCGGGGTGAATCTCAATGCCTGTGAATAGACGTGTGATATTGGATAGCACGCGCGCCAGCCAGTAGAGTTTCCATAACCACAGACGATGCGACACACGGTGCAGCATCTGCGCATGAAACCCCGGATAGGTGGTGATGATCTCGAATGTGCTGCGCGCAGCCGGATCACGTTCGAAAACAACCGCGATCTCTTGTTTGATTCTAGAAAACATGGGGTAGGTTTAGTTAGGTTTTAGGTTTTAGGTGTTAGGTTTTAAGTTTTAGGTTTTACTCAGTACTCAGTACTCAGTACTCAGTCCTATTTTTTCATCGCATTGATTTTCGTCCTTGTGCGGCACTTAGAATACCACGTAACAGGTTCAACTCGTCAGGATCCGGCTGGGCACGCAGGAACATGCGGCGCAGGCGGCGCACCAATTTGTCTGATCTGCGCGGAT
>DAOUQU010000405.1 GCA_030625445.1 Gammaproteobacteria bacterium | reverse complement strand
GTCTCCGGAGCTTTGATTGGGATAGGAATGATTGCGCTGCGCAAACACGAACGGGAGATACCAATCCCGTTTGGCCCCTACCTCGCCATTGCCGGCATCATCGCAATGTTTTGGGGCGAGTCGATCAACAACTGGTATCTGAAAATCTCAGGCCTTGCCTGATGCAGATTATCGGCCTGACCGGGGGCATCGCCAGCGGCAAGAGTGAAGTGAGCCGCCTGTTTGAAGCGCTTGACGTACCCGTCGTCGACACGGATCTCATCAGTCGCCAGCTGGTTGAGCCCGGAGAGCCTGCACTGCAGGAGATCATCACTCTTTTCGGCTCTGCTGTGTTAAACAATGACGGGACGCTGAATCGAAAAACACTGGGCAAATTGATTTTTGACTCCAAGCAGCAACGTGAACAGCTCGAAGAGATCCTGCATCCACATATCCGTGATGAAGTCACTCGTCAATTGCAGATGATTGATGCGCCTTATGTCATTGTCGTAATCCCGCTGCTTCTGGAAACACGCTATCCGATCAAAGTTGACCGTATACTGGTCGTCGATACGCCGCTGGAGATGCAACGGCAACGCCTGATGCAGCGCGATAACATTTCAGAGGCGTATGTCGACAAGATGCTTGATGCGCAAACCACTTCACACCAGCGCCTTGCAGTCGCCGATGATGTCATCTCCAACCAGGGCTCATTGAAAGCTCTGCAAGCTGAAGTGGAACGACTGCATCAAGATTATCTACTGCCCTGAGCCTCTCAGGATGGTATAATTCCATTGTTGCGCGTAACAAAATTTACCAGAGAATCGACCCTTGTCCGACACCATTACCTACGAGCATCCAATAAACGAACGCACCAGGCTGCTGCTGCGTTTCGCTCATCTGTTTGAACAGTTTTCCGTCTATCATCACCGCACAGATGCCTGGGATACACGCGCGGCAGTCGATGTTCTGGTTGATATATCCTCCCTTCTGAACCGCACTGATACCAAATCGGAAATCATCAAGGAGCTGAAAAGGGATCTGCAAAGGCTTGAGAAAATCAGTAACACTTCGGGGGTTGATACCCAGCGTCTCGGCTCGGTGATGGACTCTCTCGAAAATGCGATTTCGGGTCTTTCCCAACTGCCCGGGCCACTCGGACAGGAGTTAAAAGAGGATGAATTCCTGAAAAATATAGCCCAACGCAACTCTGCGCCCGGCTGCACCAGCGCCTTCGATATGCCCAACTACCACTACTGGCTGCAACTTCCCGCAGAGCAACGCATCGAGCAACTCAACGCCTGGTTTCAACCACTGCAGGCGCTCAAACAGGCTGTCTCGCTGCTGGTTGAGATCATCCGTATGAGTGGAGTCAACAGACCCATCATCGCCTCCAGGGGATTTTATCAACAAAAGCTCGAATCCAATATCCCGGTGCAACTCATCCGCGTTTCCATCCCTTTTGAGTCACGCCTGATCGCCGAGATCAGCGGCGGCAAGCACCGCTTCAGTGTGCGCTTCATGGGCTTTGACAAACAGATTCAACAACGCCCCGAGCAGGTTTACGAGGACATCCCTTTCGATCTCTCCATTTGCGTGATGTAGGAGCGGCCTTCTGGCCGCGATAAACCATAGAGCCAACTCCACCTTTGCATATCAACCCCAAAATCCCCTGCCCTTTTGAGCACATCAACAGCCCTACCTGCTACTGAGCAGTCAAACTAAGG
>DAOUQU010000228.1 GCA_030625445.1 Gammaproteobacteria bacterium | reverse complement strand
CAACAGCAGCAGTGGTATGCCGAATTTATGCAGCTGATTGAGGATTTTCCATCCCAGTGGGGCTGCTTCAGTTGGTGACAGAGTGAGCCTCCCGGCATGCCTCTCCATTTCGACATGAGAGAGGAGCTGCTGGCGAAGATGGCGGCTGTTTGTACGGCCAGTATCGGCAACAACTGTTTGCAGGCAGACTGACAGAGAGCGATGCAGCGCTGCCTCTTCATGCACCTGCTTGACAGTTCGTCCAATCCAGTTGATGTAATTGGCCGCAGGCTCGAGCTGGTGTGCTTTCATCCATGCCAGCAGGCTGCGCTCTCTCTCTGCAGAGTCTTCACAGTGCGAAAATATTTTTATCAGCCCCGGCCCGGCGCGGTCAGCAAGTTGTGTAAGAAATGAATCACTGTCACCGTCACAATCCCCGAGAAAAGCCAGGGATGCCTGCCACGGGTATGGCGTTAATCCATACGCTGTAATGTCATGCGCTGTGTTTGCTTCAATGATGACAAAACGTGCGACGTGCAGGCGATCGAAGTGGCCGAAAGGCACAAGAGTGTTATCTGGGTCGGCTTGTCCAATCCCCTTGTTCATGGTCGCCAGAAGTCTGCGCAGGTTTTCCATCTCTGCATCACGCACAGTTGCGACTATCATGAAAGTCGATTGAGGTGTCATCTCTTCCATCTCTGATTGAACATCTGTGCGGCTCCTTATTTGGTGATCTTTCGCGTCAGGGCAAAGTCCAGGATGCGTTTTTCCCCCCACCACACCTTGCCAAGGTAGACGCCGGGCTCGATCTCACGAATCTCGTCGCGGATGACTTTGGCAAAGAATGAGGTGCTTGAGTAATCGATGACGATTGTCTCTTTGCCATCGAGCCAGCTTTTGTCACGGTACACTTTAGCGATGATAAATGTCAGGCTGAAGGGTGTAATCTTGTTGACAAGAATTCCTGCCTTTCCATCCGGGCAATAGAGGTCAAATACTTTCCCCTGCCATGCAAAAAGACGTGCAAACGCAGCCACCATCCTGGAGAAGAGTGAACCGGTCAGGATTGCGGTGCCGCGCGTATCGCCGCGGGGAATCTCCCCCGGGCTGGCATTGCGATAGATTTCGTCGAGTTCCTCACGCGATTTCTTCAGCCATATTTTTACAGAGCTTTGCATCTTCTTTACTCCTTGTTTCGCAGTTCGGCTGCACTCTGGTAGATTGCGCGGCGAACCTCATTCATTCTTCCCAGTGGCTCGTGAGCAGCAAGGCTTTGCCAGGGATTAAAACTGCTGTGTTCACAGGCTGCCAGCAACTCCGGGTTGTCAAACGCCTGGTTTTCAATGGTGATGGTTGCAACTCTCTGGAAGGGTGAAACCTCTTCGTCCCAGATGACCGAGGCATTCTCGAGCGGCATGGAGTCCGGATCTGTTTGCATTTGCACGGCAAAATCGAAACAGGCTGCTTCTTGATGCAGATGTGCTTTGATAGCGGCGCGCAGCTGGTTTTCACCAGCGTTCACAACTTTTTTGGTGTGGTAGTTCGAGCAGGGCGTCACTGAATATTTGACGACCTGGTTGCCAGTTTCACCCAGGCGGAAAGGGACTGTGCTCCAGTAACGGATATCCAGTGGACTAAGATGTTTTTCACGCGCCTTGAAAACAATCCACAGAGATTTCAGATGTGAATCGAAGGGGTTCAAAAAGAAGCGCAGTTTTTTATCCTCCTGGCGTGCGCGAATAAAGGATAAGAAATCCTCGGGTGTTGCAACGAATAGCGCGGGATAACTGTTGAGGATAAAATCCTGAACACCCGGCTGGCCCCAGAGCACCTCTCCCTCCACATCGGATAATTTAACCGATAATCCCCGAATGTCCTTTTTTGAATCATCCCGGTTGGTGGCGTTGGCAAATCGCAGCATGGCCGGATAGCTTGCAGGCTTTGAAAAGAGACCCTGTTTAAGCTCTCCCGGGATTTTGTCATGGACATGAAATTGCGCATTGACGCAGGCAACGCTTTTCGCCTGGTTGAACCTGGGAATCACACCGTTTTCGGCCTCAGCCAGTGTGATGGTCTCAATGCGCTGGTTCATTTCAGCAACCAGTTGACCGATCGTTGCCGCATTGTTATCGCTGCCGCAACCGGATATCAACATGGCAATCAGCATCAACAGCGCAAGGTATTCAAATGAATATGTTATGTTGTAGCAACGCTTCATTCTCCAAAATCCTCAACGAACCTAAAACCTAAAACCTAAAACCTAAAACTTAAAACCTCCCCAAACCTACCTAAATGCAGGATCTGACTCTGCGCCCGGTCGCGGTTTCCAGGCGAGGTCGTAGTATTCACCCCGATCACGAGCCCAGGGGTCAAAGGCATTTTTTACATGTAGCAGCTCCTCCTTGAGCTGTGGGATATTTCGCATCAGCAGTCGCTTGAGCGGAGAGACAGAGACTGCATGGCCATTGACTTCTCCCGGTTCCAGGCAGGCCTTGCCGCCATCGGTTTGTATTGTGACTGCATAGGGGCATTCGGACAGCAAGCCGTTATTCATGATCCACGCATAGCCCAGGCTGGAATAAAATTCCGGGCGGAAACTTGAGGTAAATAAGCGGTCGCTGAAAAGCCTGCGTGACGCATTCAGAATAAAGATGTGGAATTGGGTTTCTGAAATGGCAAAGCCATGCGGGCGTGTATATTCAGCAAGCCAGCCAACGATGTTGTCAACATCTTCAATATTGTCGACGATGGAGCCGTCAGGATGCCCCAGGCAGTCGTTGATGAAGCTGCCATCCGCATTACGCTGGACTTTTGAGATGATCTTGCCGGCATCGCATGTGTGCGTGCCGTAGATCTCCCGCATACGCCTGACTGTCTCTTCCTGGTGTTTTCGCCATGAACTCTCCTTCTGCAGATGCTGGTCAACGAAGTCATCAAATCCGGTTAGCGTCCTCAGGCCGATCTGGCGACGGAATTCATTGAACCGCGGAACCCCGCGTTCACGATCGCGAATCAGATCCAGCGCAACGATATCGAGTTTTCCGCTTGCCGAATCCAGGTGAGGCATCGGCAGATTTTGTAGAAACAGCGGCTGGTTGCGAAGATGCAGCAATCCCAGGCGCTGGCGTCCCATGCTCAATGCCCAGTTGTCGATGCCGCCATGGTGCATGTGCACTGTGGCGCCGCCTCTTGCAGTCTCGACAACAGGGATTTTTAAAATGATTTGATTCGGCGCCCTGCTGTCACGAAACTCGATCAAATCCGGCACCAGCGCATGCAAACGATAGACGG
>DAOUQU010000411.1 GCA_030625445.1 Gammaproteobacteria bacterium | reverse complement strand
CCGCTCACACCCATCTCGGCGAGCGTCTCTGCGACACGCCGCAGCTGCCCCTTCCCGCCGTCGATGACCACCAGATCCGGCATTTTGATCTCACCACTGCGGATACGCTCAAAACGCCGCTGAATCACCTCCTGCATCGCGGCATAGTCATCCCCTGCTGCAGCCTTGCGAATATTGAAACGACGATACTCCTGCTTCAGCGGTCCCTGCAGATTGAAAACCACACAGGAGGCGACGGTGCGCTCTCCCTGCGTATGGGAGATATCATAGCACTCCATGCGCTGCGGCATTTCATCCAACCCGAGACTCTCCTGCAGTAGCTGATAGCGCTCCAGCATTCCGGAGTGGTCTTGCAGCCTCGCCTTCAATGCAGCATCTGCGTTGTGCTGCGCCATCTGCAGCCAGCGTAAGCGCTCTCCGCGAACAGCAGTGCTGATTCTGACCTTTTTTTGACGTTGCTCACTGAAAACCTGCTGCAGCAACTCACACTGCTGCGGCATATCAGAGACCAGGATCTCCTCCGGCACAGTTTTCTCCAGGTAGTGCTGTGTCAGGAAAGCGCCCGTAAGCTGCTCAGCAGTGGTATCTTCCGCAATGCGCGGAAACCAGGATTTATTTCCCAGGTTTCTGCCGCTGCGTATCGTAAAGAGCTGGATGGAGGCGCGGCCCGCCTCGATGCTGATGGCGATAATATCCAGATCGCCTTTCTCACCACTGACATATTGACGCTCCTGTACCTTGCGCAGGCTCACAATCTGATCGCGAATCTCTGCCGCCTGCTCATACTCGAGCTGCTCTGCCGCCATCTCCATGCGCCGGGTCAGATCCTTAATCACCTGTGTCGCCCTGCCTTCAAGAAAACGTTCTGTATTGCTGACATCCAGTGCATATTGCCCGGCAGTAACCAGCCCGACACAAGGAGCGCTGCAGCGTTTAATCTGATACTGCAGGCAGGGGCGCGTACGATTTCGATAGAAGCTCTCCTCGCACTGACGCACAGGAAACACCTTCTGCAGTTGATGCAGGGTTTCACGTACAGCGCCGGCTCCCGGATAGGGGCCGAAATAGCGCCCCTTGTGCTTGCGTGCGCCACGATGGAAAGCAAGCCGCGGGAACTCGCCAGCCGAGAGAAACAGGTAGGGATAGCTTTTATCATCCCTGAGCAACACGTTATAACGGGGCTTGAAGCGCTTGATCAGGTTGTTTTCCAGGATCAGCGCTTCTGCTTCTGTATTGGTAATCACAATCTCCATCGTGGAGATGCGCGATACCATGATCTGGATCCGGCGGTTCAACGCACGGGTGAAGTAGCTGGACACCCGTTTTTTGAGGTTCTTCGCCTTGCCGACATAGAGCACCTCGCCGTCAGTATCGATCATGCGGTAGACGCCGGGGCGCGTTGTCAGAGTTTTGAGGAAAGTTTTGGCATCAAAACCCTCTGCTCCGGCAGCATGCTTTGTGGAAGGAGATGTCTCTTCAGATGTCATCTATTAACAGTGGGTTCTGCAGGGTCGGAAGCGAATGTATGTACCTGGTTCTGAAATGTTACGTCGTTTGTACTATTCAGTACGTGCGAGATCGTCGCTGCTGCCGGGTGCATCTACCAGAAAACGCCGTAAATACATCCCTGTAGGCTCGTGTCGGCATCCA
>DAOUQU010000417.1 GCA_030625445.1 Gammaproteobacteria bacterium | reverse complement strand
TGCCGCAGCACGAAGAGGGTTTCACCCGGCGTCTGCAGTCGATGCAGCAACTGGTGGAGCAAGCTGGTTCTCCCTATATCGCTGTGATCAATCAGTACCGGGTTGCAGACAATGATGAGCTGATGCAGCGGCTGCAATCCGTGATTGATGCTGGTGGTGAAGGCTTGATGCTGCATCGTGCAACAGCGCTCTACAGCAACGGGCGCACTAATGAGCTGTTGAAACTGAAACAGTTTTCAGATGCCGAGGCGACGGTGATCGGTTATCGCCCGGGCAAGGGGATGTTTTCAGGAATGACCGGTTCTCTGAAATTACGCAATGATGACGATGTTGTCTTTTATGTCGGCAGTGGTCTTACCATGGAGCAGAGAACAGATCCGCCGCCCATCTCCAGCCGGATTACCTACAGGTACCAGGGCTTCACAAAAAACGGTGTGCCGCGTTTTGCTGTTTTCCTGCGTGTGCGAAATGAGAGGCCTGTGCAGTAATGTATCGTTTTCTACCACGAAGAGCACGAAGTACGCGAAGAAGAGCCTGGGTTCCTTGGTGCTCTTCGTCTCCTTCGTGGTGAATGCCTGATTAATTACCCTGATTGCAAAGAACTCATAGCATAGTTGCTGTTTCGCGTTAAAATAACAGCGATTAATCCATCAGCGGATCAAATGATCATGCCACGAACAGCCGAAGTCGAACGCAATACGCTGGAGACGCAAATCAGGGTCGCCATCAATCTGGATGGCAGCGGAAGCGCCTCTTTTGATACGGGGATACCTTTTCTGGAGCACATGCTCGATCAGGTTGCACGTCACGGGCTGGTGGATCTCGAGATCACAGCCAAAGGTGACCGGCACATCGATGACCACCACACTGTCGAGGATATCGGCATCACCATGGGACAGGCGTTTGCGCAGGCTGTGGGGGACAAAAAAGGCATCTACCGCTATGGCCATGCCTATGTGCCGCTGGACGAGGCATTGACGCGTGTCGTTATCGATCTCTCCGGGCGCCCCGGGCTGGAGTTTGCCGTCGATTTCAGGCGCAGCGCCATCGGTGATTTTGATGTCGATCTGTTTGTCGAATTTTTCCAGGGGTTTGTCAATCATGCCGGTGTAACGCTGCATATCGACAATCTGCGCGGTCGCAATGCGCACCACATTGCAGAGACCGTCTTCAAGGCGTTTGGCCGGGCACTGCGCATGGCGCTCGAAGCCGATCCGCGCATGTCGGGCAAGATGCCGTCAACCAAGGGATCACTCTGATCAAGTTGCTACGCGCCTCGATCAGAGTGATCCTGCAAGTTTTTCTACGGGGGAAGGGGTGTCTCCAATGGTTTACAATAGACATCCGGATTGCCCTTCCCCCGAACCCCCATCCCATGGACTATACAGAGGCAGCCTAGCTTATGGAAAAAATTGTCATTGTCGATTACAGTCTGGGGAATTTGCGTTCGGTTTCCAAGGCTGTTGAGCATGTTGCCGTGGACGCGGAGGTCGTCGTCAGCGACGATGCCCGTGTGATTCATGACGCCGACCGCGTGGTCTTCCCCGGTCAAGGGGCGGCGCGTGACTGCATGGCGGCCATCAGCGACCATCATGTGGAGCG
>DAOUQU010000307.1 GCA_030625445.1 Gammaproteobacteria bacterium | reverse complement strand
CGCTTCAGTGATATTCTCGCCATGCTGGAGATCGACTGGGAGGAGCAGCTGTCAAAACTCACCGGTGATGTGGCGGCTCATCAGCTTGGGGGCATGCTGCGTGGATTCCAGCGATGGGCTAGACGCAACCAGCGTGTGATACGAGACAACCTGGGTGAATACCTGACCGAAGAGAAACAGCTGCTGCCGACGGCTTTTGAAGTTGCCGAGTGGCGGGGAGAGGTCGATCATCTGCGCGACGATGTCGACCGCCTGGCAGCGCGCGTGGTGCGGCTGCTCTCTGCTACTGAAAAAGAGAGCTAATGGTTGATTTTTGACTAGTAATCCTGGAGTGAACAACATTTCACAAATAAATCAATATTTCACAATAACTCTCGCTAAGCCGCAAAGCTCGCCAAGAAAAACCTTTGCGATCTTGGCGTCTTCGCCTGCATGGACGCCAGGTGAGGGGCGTAAGCAGGACGCGGAAGCTTTGCGAGAGATTAAGAAGGTTTTCAAGTCTTGTCATTCTAAGATTGGTTTTCGATAGTCATGGTTGGTTACAAGGATGCGCTGCGTCTGATTCATATCAACTGGGTATTGCTGCGCCATGGTCTGGACGAGATCATTCTTGCCGCGCATATCTTCCGCCCGATTCGATTTTTTCGCTTTCTCTCCCCGTTTTACTGGTTAAGCCTGGGACGTCGTCCGGATTATGGGGTGCGCATCCGCCTGGCGCTCGAAGATCTGGGGCCGATCTTTATCAAATTCGGCCAGGTGTTGTCGACGCGCCGTGATCTTCTTCCGGATGAGATCTCTGACGAACTGGCCAAACTGCAGGATCAGGTTCCTCCATTTTCAGGTCGGCACTCGCGTGAGATTGTCGAGCAGGCGTTGGGAGATTCAGTCACAAATCTGTTTGCCTCATTTGAAGAGCAGCCGATGGCGTCGGCCTCGGTTGCCCAGGTGCATGCCGCAACCCTGCACGATGGCAGGAATGTGGTTGTCAAGGTACTGCGTCCCGGCATCGGAAAAATCATTCGCCGCGATGTGGATCTGCTGTTTACCATCGCACGTCTTGCACAGAAGTACTCGGCGGATGCCCGTCGCATGCGTGTCGTCGAGGTTGTCCAGGAGTACGAGAAGACCATCTTCGATGAGCTGGACCTGATGCGGGAGTCAGCCAATGCCTCGCAGTTGAGGCGCAACTGGGAAGGCTCCGAGATGCTCTATGTTCCGGATGTCTACTGGGACTACTGCCGCGAGAACGTGATGGTCATGGAGCGCGTCTATGGCACCCGCGTGAGTGAGGTTGAAGCTCATAAAGCCAAGGGCATCAGTATGCAGATGCTGGGTGAGCGTGGCGTCGAGATCTTCTTTACCCAGGTATTTCGCGACAATTTTTTTCACGCGGATATGCATCCCGGCAATATCTTTGTCGAGGACAACGGACGCTATATTTCGGTTGATTTCGGCATTATGGGAACCCTGACGCAGGATGACCAGCGCTACCTGGCGGATAACCTGCTGGCCTTCTTTAATCGTGATTATCGCCGCGTTGCCGAGCTGCATATCGAGTCGGGGTGGATTCCGCAGGGGACGCGGGTCGATGAATTCGAGTCGGCGATCCGCACCGTGTGCGAACCGATTTTCAACCGTCCGCTCTCTGAAATCTCCTTCGGTCATTTTCTGCTGAAACTCTTCCAGACAGCGCGCCGCTTTGACATGGAGGTACAGCCGCAGCTGGTGCTGCTGCAGAAAACTCTGTTGAATATCGAGGGGCTGGGCCGCACCCTCTATCCGGAACTGGATTTGTGGTCAACTGCAAAACCCTTTCTCGAGCGTTGGATGAAGGAGCAGGTTGGCCCCAAAGCGCTGTTGAAGCGCGTCAAAGAGAGCCTGCCGAGTCTCTCTGAACAGCTTCCGGAGATGCTGCCTTTGGCATACAGGGTGTTGAAAGATGCGGAGCAGGGAACTCTCAAACTGCAGTGGCAATCGGATCAGCTGCAGCAGGTTCAGGAAGAGATCCGCAGAGCCAACAAACGCACCCTTGGCGCTGTCACAGGAGGAGTCCTGGTAGTTGGCAGTATCCTCATCGCGGCATTCCCGCCGGCATGGATTGCGCCTGCCATTATACAAACCGGCATGTTGGGCGGTATTGCCGCCGGTGCGGTGGTGATGTTTAAGTCGTGGTGGTGATAGGTTTTAGGTGGCGTAATCTTCCGGCCTCGAAGAAACACTCTTGCACAACGGACAACATGGAATAATTTCTGTTTTATTCCGTATTGTTCAGTGGTTAAGAAATGGCAGGGTGCAATGTGTTAACTGTTAGGTGAGAAGTAGGAAAACAGCTATCCCAAAGATGGATACACTGAAGATGTATTTTTCAACACGAACAACAGAGGGGTGATAGGAAACTTCTTGAT
>DAOUQU010000144.1 GCA_030625445.1 Gammaproteobacteria bacterium | reverse complement strand
TATCACTCTCCTGCACCTTGCTCAGGCACAGTTCATAGGCGAAATTGGGGGCCGCAGTGAGGGTGCCGCGGTGGCGGTGGATGGTCCACAACCAGCGCGCCGGCCGGATCAGAAAGGCCAGCGGCGACATCAGCACCAGCGATATACCGTAATAGAGACTGCCCAGCCAAGCGCCGATCAGCCCCATGTCATGGTAGAGGGGCAGCCAGCTGACGAAGACATCGGTGGAATCGGCCTGCAGCTCATCGCCCATAGCGCGTATATTGGACAGCAGGTTGGCGTGGGTCAGAATAACCCCCTTGGGCTGGCCGGTGCTGCCCGAGGTATATTGCAGGAAGGCGGTATCCTGAGCCCGGATCGGCCGGCTGCTGAAGGTCTCCGCGGTAGCCGCCAGCTGCTCAGGTGTGACCACTTCACGCAAGCTGTCGACCTGAACCTGAAGCAGATGTCCCACCCGCTGCGCCTCCGCCACCGTGATCAGGAGAACTCCCCGGGCATTGGTGAGAATCCCGGCATGACGGCGCAGGTGATCCTCGAGCTGCGACGGACGCAGCGGGGGGTAAATGGGAACCGGGACGCCACCGGCCAGCAGGATGCCGAAAAAACTGAACAGGTAGTCACGACCGGTGGGCAGCATGATGGCTACGCTCTGGCCCGGCAGCAAGCCCCGTGCCTGCAGTCCGGCGGCCATGGTCCGCGCCCCTTCGGCCAACATCGCGTAGGTGATCGTTTCGGGTTCGTCGTGATCACCGTACAGGTAGACATGCGGACGCTGCGGATGGCTGCGGAGATGCCACTCCAGCATCTCAGGCAGCGTTGTGGCAGTGTGCGGTACCTCTGCAAGCTCGTCCAGAGGCGCCGCACAGGCATGCGCCACAGGCGCGGGGCGGCCTTTAACCTTTCCCGCCTGGACTTCCCGCCACAGATCACGCGGCGTCTCGGCGCCAACCAGCAACTGTTCCGGCAAGCTGACGCCAAAGGCGCGTTCCAGGCGCAGCAGCAGTTCCACTCGCGACAGGCTGTCGAATGCCAGCTCGCGGTCCAGCGCACTGTCCAGCGTCACGCGCAGGGAACGGCCGCGCTGTGGATGCAGCTCCAGCGCCAGCTGGCGCACCTGCTCCAGCAGGGCTTCGGCACTGACCCCGGTCGTCTGATCCTCGCGTTGTTCGGTCTCTCCCGTCATGCGCTTTCAAGCCACTTCACGATAGTAGAAATTGAGTATACCCCCCAGGGCGTTCCCTGTGTCTGGCTGGATCATCGTCAACACATATCTGCTGAACTACAGCTATACTTAATAAGAGATCATAGGAATTTCCTTTATGCTAAAACTCACAGGGAAAATAGCTGGTTTGCTTTTATTCATCATTGCAGCCCTGTTGCTGAATACGGTTTCTGCAAATCGTACGGATCGTCATGTATTGCAATTGAGTATTGACGGGGCAATAGGGCCAGCAACTGAGGATTATATTGAGCGGGCGCTCATTTCCGCTGAGGAGAGTCAGACGGAGTTGGTTGTTATACGCATGGATACGCCAGGAGGACTGGATACCGCCATGCGGGGCATCATCAAACAGATCACTAACTCCCCTATCCCGATTGCAAGTTATGTGGCACCGACAGGCTCACGCGCCGCCAGCGCCGGAACCTATATTCTTTATGCCAGCCATATTGCCGCCATGGCGCCGGGCACCAACCTGGGCGCGGCGACACCGGTGCAACTTGGCGGTTTTTCTCCTCCCGGTGCAAAAGAGAAAGATGATGAGACCCAGCCTAACAACTTAAAATATCCGTTAGATATCAGCGATAACGCCATGAAACAAAAAGTAATTAATGATGCCGCCGCCTATATTCGTGGCTTGGCAGCGCTGCATGGCCGCAATCAGCATTGGGCGGAAAAAGCAGTGCGTGAAGCAGCCAGTCTGCCTGCCAGTGAAGCATTAAAACTTAATGTCATCGATGTGATTGCAATCGATACACCTGATCTTCTAGAGCAAATCGATCGCCGGGAAGTCATCGTACAGGGTCAGAAACGAATCCTTGATACCACCGGATTAGGAATTGTCCAGCTTGATCCGGACTGGCGCAGTCAATTGCTCGGTGTGATCACCAATCCAAATGTCGCTTTTATCCTGATGTTGATTGGCATCTATGGGTTGATCTTCGAATTCTCCAATCCCGGCGCCATTGTGCCGGGTACAGTCGGCGCCATCTGTCTGCTGCTTGCCCTGTATGCATTCCAGCTATTGCCAATCAACTATGCTGGGATGGGGCTCATTCTACTAGGCGTGGCCTTGATGGTCGCAGAAGCCTTTGCGCCCAGTTTTGGCATGCTTGGCATCGGCGGTGTCATTGCCTTCGTGATTGGCTCTATTATCCTCATGGATACAGAAGCGCCGGGGTTTGGTATTGATATCTCAGTGATCATTATCTTCGCACTCGCCAGTGCATTCATCCTATTTTTTGTCGTTGGCATGGCTATGAAGGCGCGCCGTCGACCGGTCGTCAGTGGCATGGAAGAGCTGATTGGAGGAGAGGCTACCGTCATCAATGATTTTGATCACAACGGCAGCGTCATCATTCACGGTGAAAACTGGCTGGCATTGAGTGACGCCCGCTTACACAAAGGTCAAAAAGTGAAAGTCACCGGCATACAAGGTTTAACGTTGAAGGTCGAGCCGCTGCAGAATACTCCAGCGGCAACTCAGGAGGAAGAAAAATGATTGCATATACCCCCTATATCCTATCTGTACTCGTTGTGTTGCTTCTGGCCAGCATGGTCCGAATCCTGCGCGAGTATCAACGTGGCGTCGTCTTCACCCTGGGACGATTCTGGAAAGTCAAAGGCCCCGGTTTCATTATTATCATTCCGTTGGTTCAGCAAATGGTTCGGGTGGATCTGCGCACCATTGTCATGGATGTTCCCACGCAGGATGTCATTTCACACGATAATGTTTCCGTGAAAGTGAATGCGGTGGTTTATTTTCGTGTGATTGATCCCGAAAAGGCGATCATCCAGGTCGAAAATTATTACATGGCGACCAGTGAACTGGCGCAGACAACCCTGCGTTCCGTTCTGGGACAACATGAGCTGGATGAAATGCTGGCTGAGCGTGAACGTCTCAATGCGGATGTGCGGAGTATTCTTGACCGGCAAACTGATGCATGGGGCATCAAGGTCAGCAATGTTGAGATAAAGCATGTCGATTTGAATGAAAGCATGGTGCGCGCCATTGCCAAGCAGGCGGAAGCCGAACGCGTACGACGCGCTAAAGTGATTCATGCGCTGGGTGAGATGGAAGCCTCTGAAAAACTCCTGGAGGCGGCACAAACACTTTCACAGCAATCCGAAGCGATGCAATTACGATATCTACAAACGCTGACAGAAATTGCCGGAGAACGATCCAACACGATTGTATTTCCGTTGCCGATGGATATTCTTAAGGGAGTGATCGAAAAAATCAAGCCCTCCTGAGCTAGCCAGGTAATGATGCCTGCAATAACTATTCGTTATCTCTTGTTGATGGTGTTTTTCCCACTTGCGTCAGCGATGGCGGGCGCGCAAACGGAGTCAGGAACCATGACCGACCCACGCATCGAAGAAGCCATCGCATTAATGAATGGCTTCGCGGATCGCACCGGACTGACCTCCGAACAACCCCCACGGCGTTACCTATGGACAGACGCCTTCGCGGTCTGCAATTACATCAGCCTGGCGCGCATCACCGGTGAACAACAGTATATGAATCTTGCCTTGCAGTTGGTTGACGATGTCCATCATCTGCTGGGCCGGCATCGGGACGACGACAAGCGCACGGGATGAATCAGTGGACTAAGCGAGCACGATGGTGAACTGCATCCAACCCGGGGAGGGCTTCGCATCGGTAAAGCATTGCCGGAGCGTGGTCCGGACGAACCCTTCGATGAACAGCTGGAGTGGGATCGCGACGGCCAGTACTTCCACTACTTGACCAAGTGGATGCATGCCCTCGACCAGGTCACACGCGCCACGCAACAACCCCGCTTCAACACATGGGCGCGCGAACTCTCCCACGCTGCATTCGGCGCCTTTATCCATACCCCCGCATCCGGTTGGCAGCCACCCGCAATGTTTTGGAAGATGAGCATTGATCTGACGCGTGCGCAGGTAGCTTCCATGGGGCAGCACGACCCACTGGATGGCTATATCACGAATCTACAATTGCGCAGCACTATAAACAGCCTGCCGCAGCCGATCATCGGGCCGGATCTCGAAGTAGAAACCAGACGGTTCACAGCGATGTTCAAAAGGGATCAGTGGGCCACCGCCGATCCACTCGGTCTGGGTGGTCTGATGATCGACGCCTACCGTGTGCAGCAGCTCACGCAGCAAGGATCATCGCCGGATGCGCAGCTTCTCGACAGGTTGATCAGCGCATCACTCAGCGGTCTTGAGCACTACGCACGAAGCGGTAAGTTGCAGCAGCCGGCCCGATACCGGCTTGCATTTCGCGAACTCGGTCTGGCAATCGGACTGCATGCCGTGGAACGCATGCATCAGTCGGTTGAAGACGAAGTAGTGAGTGAACAAATGGAGGCGCTCATGCGATACATGCCCCTTCGAGATGAGATCGAGTCATTCTGGCGTGATCCTGCACATCAACACACCAACACATGGATCGACCACCGGGAGATCAACGAAGTGATGCTGGCGACAATGCTTGCGCCGGAAGGGTTTTTGGTACTTCGATCCTTTTAGAGCATCTCCAACAGCCCTACCAGTCTGTTCAATTTCTGATCCTCCTCGAGTGCTCCTTCCCAAAATTTATAGGTTACCGCTTTACCCTCTTTACCGATGATCAACCGTGCATTCTGCAATGTCCAGGTCTGCTCTCGACGTGAAACGCTGTACGGCCTGACGTTCGAGGTCACCATAGGGCA
>DAOUQU010000175.1 GCA_030625445.1 Gammaproteobacteria bacterium | reverse complement strand
TTGAAACGCCGACAACAGTTGCATCAGTTTCAGTGACTTCGTCTGCAACTGCTGTAAATCGTTGCGCTGAGGATGAAATAACTCCAGGTATTCAGTCAGAGAAGCTTCGATTTGCGCGAAATCGGGTAGATTCCGCTCACCGCGAACCCCGGCTGACCGTGCCGCCTTGTGCCGCGCCCACCCATAATCCAGGGTCTGCTGCTGGGCGAGCAGTTTAGCGGCTTCTGTTGCGATATAGCGGCGCATCTCCTGAGCGTTCATTCTATTTTCTTTGCCCAACCTTTTACGGCTTTTTTGTTAACCACAGATGCACACAGATAAACACAGATTACAGATTAAAGATGAGCATCTTGTGAAATTTCGTCATTCCGGCATGCTTTTAGCCGGAATCCATATCTCTTGCTCTGCAGGAAGTTGATTTACTGGATTCCGGCCTTCAATCTGGTTCCCACGCTCCTGCGTGGTAACCCATACGTAAATCTAATATGCATTCCCACGCTGGAGCATGGGAACGAGAGTATGCGAAGCTGGTGCTTTAATAAATACCTGTTCCCTTAATTCTTCGTGCTCTTCGTGTGCTTCGTGGTAAAAGTCTTAATCTGGTTCCCAAGCTCCAGCTTGGGAACTAGTATCGGAAGCTCCAGCTTCCAGAATCATGCGTCCAAGCAGAAGATTGGGCGCCAGCGAATCTGTGTGCATCCGTGGTTAATTGATTTTTCCCCGGATCAAAACAGATCATCGATAGCCTTGGGTTTTTCGCTGATCCCATGAAATGTTTTTTCCACCACCTGGGGCGCATAGATCTTTTCGACCGTGACATCCTCATATTCATCCCGGGTTTCGCCGCCGGCTGTATAACTGCCGGAGACTTCAATGCCGGGCGGAAGTTCGGGTTCGGTTTCCGGTACACCCTCCAGCGCTCCGCGCATATAGGTGATCCACGCCGGCAGTGCGACGCGTCCGCCAGTCTCCTTCTTGCCCAGGCTGAGGTGGTTGTCCTTGCCGACATAGACGATGGTCACTACGGATTCGTTGTAGCCGTTGAACCAGGCGTCCCGATAGTCGTTGGTGGTTCCTGTCTTGCCGGCAATGTCAGCGCGTTCCAGTGATTTTGCCCGCCTTCCCGTACCGATGCGAATGACATCCTTCATCATCGAGTACATCAGGAAGCGGTTCTCTGCTGAGATTGCAATCTGTATCTCGTTTTGTGCGCGAAACACCACACCCTGGCGTCCCTGTTCGATGCGATCGATCACGTGGGGGGTGACGCGAAAGCCGCCATTGGCAAAGACACTGTAGGCCTCGGCCATCTCGTAGGGTGTTACCTCGCCACTCCCCAGCGCCAGCGTCAACCCCTTCGGCAGCTTGTCCGTGTCGAAGCCGAAGTTGTAGATGTGCTCGCGGGCATAATCCGTGCCGATGCTGCGCAGCAGGCGAATCGAGACCAGGTTCTTGGAAAACGCCAGCCCCTTGCGCATCGGTGTGGGACCGCTGAATTTCTTATTGTAATTGGATGGCCGCCAGTATCCCCCCGGCAGGTTATCGTCGCGGATCGAAATCGGCGCATCCTGGATGATGCTGGACGGCTGGTAGCCCGCTGAAAGCGCCGCAGAGTAGATAAAGGGCTTGAAGCCCGATCCTGGCTGACGCTTCGCCTGGGTGGCGCGGTTGAACTTGCTGTTGTAATACTCGTATCCGCCGGTCAATGCAATCACGGCGCCGCTGTTGGGGTCGACCGAGACCAGGGCACCCTGGGCATCGGTAATCTGCGCCAGACGCAGGTAGGATCCATCATCGGTTTTAACATTTAACAGGCGTACAAGATCGCCTGGCTCCGCAATCTCACTGGCCTTGCGAGGCCTCCTGTTCATCGAGTCCGGACCGCGGTATTTTCTGGCCCACTTCAGTCCCTTCCAGCCGATGGTGGTGGTGGAGCCGTCTGCCAGCGCGACCTCCATGCTGTTTTTTTCAGGAAAGCCGAGTACGATCGCCGGCTGCAGCCCGGCGACGCTGCCTGTTTGACGCAGATATTGCCGGCGTTTGGCGGGGTCGCTCCAGATCTCCTGCTTCACCTTCTTCTCGGCTCCGCGGTATCCATGGCGTTTATCGTAGGTATCAAGCGCACTGCGCAGCGCATAGTTGGCAAGGCGCTGCAGAGAGGGGTTGATGGTCGTGTAGACATGATAGCCGCCTATATAGGCGTTCTCGCCATAGCGCTGAACCATCTCTGCGCGCACCATCTCCCCGACATAAGCGGCCTCAAGCTCCGCCCTGGGTGCAAAGCGCTTTGCGGTGAGCGGGGAGTTGATGGCGATATCAAGTTCGGCATCATTAATATACCCCAGCAGATGCATGCGCTGCAGAACGTGGTTGCGCCTGGGGATAGCCGCCTTGGGGTTGGTGAGCGGATTGTTGCTCGACGGCGCTTTCGGCAGTCCGGCGATCATCGCCGTTTCAGCCAGTGTCAGCTGGTCGAGTTCCTTGCCGTAGTACGCGTGGGCGGCAGCCTTGACGCCATAGGCGCGTTTTCCAAAATAGATCTTGTTGAGGTAGAGCGTGAAAATCTCCTTTTTGCTGTAGTTCTCCTCGATATGCATGGCCAGCATGATCTCGCGGACCTTGCGGATATAGCTCTTCTCCGGACTGAGGAAGAAATTTCTTGCCAGCTGCATGGTGATGGTGCTGCCGCCCTGCTTGCGCTGTCCGGTTTGCGCCAGGCTGACAACGGCGCGTATGATGCCGCGGTAATCAACCCCCGGGTGGGTATAGAAGTTGGAGTCCTCGACAGCGAGGATGGCGTGCAGCATGACCTCGGGTACAGCCTCGAGTTGAACAGGTTCACGGCGTTTTTTGCCGTATTCGGCAATGAGATCCCCCTCGCTGCTGTAGATTCTGAGCGGCACCTGCAGCTGGATATCGCGCAGCACATCAGTGGGCGGAAGTTGTGCGTCGAGAAAATGCCACGCGAGCAGCACTGCAACGGCGACAAGCAGCAGCCCTGTTATCAGTGTCGCGAGCATAAAATTAACAAGCTGGGCGATCAGTTTCATAGGAGGTTTCTGGTGGCCGACAGTGGGTAGGATGCATCAGGTTGCGGATTATCGCACACTATGCGCAGCGGTTAAAAGAGTATTGTATTTGTGCCGGTTATCCGGTATAGTCCGCCTCCTTTCGCAGCACAATTGCGAACAAAAGGTTTGCAGCATTCATGCAGCATGCCATTTCAACAAGATTATTTTATTAACAAGATATATTAAATTATTAGGGATCTGGACGGATGACAACCGTAAGCACAAAACCCGCAGACGTACGCCGTGAGTGGTTTCTCGTCGATGCCGATGGTAAAACACTGGGTCGCCTCGCGACTGAAATTGCACGCCGCCTGCGCGGCAAGCACAAGCCGGAATATACACCGCATGTCGATACCGGCGACTATATTGTCGTCGTGAATGCCGAAAAGATTCATGTCACCGGCAACAAGCTGAAGCAGAAGATATATCACAGCCACACCGGCTATATCGGCAACCTCAAGTCAATTACGCTTGAAAAGCAGCTGCAGAAAGCTCCCGAGCGCGTCATCGAGCATGCGGTAAAGGGCATGATGCCGCGCAACAAACTGGGCCGCGCCATGTTCAAGAAGCTTCGCGTCTATGCAGGCCCCGAGCATCAGCAGCAGTCGCAGCAGCCGCAAGCGCTCGATATCTAAGATTATTAAGGGTTATCAAAGATGGCACAAACACATAATTATGGAACAGGGCGCCGCAAAACCTCTGCAGCGCGGGTATTCCTGACATCAGGTAATGGCGACATTAGCGTCAACGACCGCACCCTGGAAAACTTTTTTGGCCGTGAAACCTCGCGCATGGTGATTCGCCAGCCGCTCGAAGTGACAGAGATGCTGGACAAGGTCGATATCCGCATCACCGTCAAGGGCGGCGGTAACAGCGGCCAGGCCGGCGCCATTCGCCACGGCATTTCACGTGCGCTGGTGGACTATAATGAAGAGCTGCGCCCGGCACTGCGCTCGGCAGGCTTCCTGACACGAGACGCACGCATGGTCGAACGTAAAAAAGTCGGCCTGCATAAGGCGCGCAAACGCCCGCAGTTCTCCAAGCGTTAATTTACGCATCGAGGAGGAGGCCTGTCCTCTCCCTGCAAACAAAAAGCTCCCGTTTGGG
>DAOUQU010000373.1 GCA_030625445.1 Gammaproteobacteria bacterium | reverse complement strand
TTCTCGCCATCGCCTTGTTGATAGTCGAGAAATTCGCTCGTCAGCGGGATGACCATGCCGTTGCTGAAGCACAGGCTCGCCTCAAGCACATAGACATAATACTGGTAATCTTGCTCATCCCCGCTGTCAGGATCGACTGTCCCCCCGGATTTACGTTGCAGCAGGTGTTCATCCCAGAGGTCGGAGAAGGCGATTTTCTGACTGCCGTCGATGGCGATGGGATAGCAGTTGTTGATCAGATAGCGCTTGAACTTCTTGCCACGGATCAAGCGGTTGACCAACGCGACATGCGCCTGCTCGATCTGGTTGACGTCAATATCGCACAGCAATCGGAACAGAGTATCGGCATGTGGGAGGGTATCCAGTTGTGGAAACAGTCGACGCAGATTGTTCTCAAACACAGGCCGGGTGATCTCTTTATTGGCTGCACGTCGGGAGCTGTACTGGAAGACGAACACCAGGATCCCGTAGAGCATCAGCAGCGTGATCTTGTATTTGGTCTTGTTGGGGTTTCTCGGGTCGGGGATCTTCTGCAGGCGTTTGAGTAAAGTCGGCAACTGCTGGCGCATGATCCGGACCATTCCGGAGACTGCCTCGGTGCGTGCGATGGTCTCCTCTTGCTGGCTTTCGTAGGGTGATTTGCAGTTTGACGTGGTATGAACGTGATGCGGGATCAGCCCCTCTTCACGTTGTTGCCGGCGCAGCTCCGTTTGCCGGTGTTTTTTTTCTCGCCAGCTTTTTAATTTCCTCACGTCCGGGACGGCGGCTTGGCTTGCTCATAGTTCGGTTCTCCCTTTGAGTTGATTGGAACAGAGCAGGCTGCGGAAATCCGCCTGCAGAGGTTTGGTGAAAATCAGTTTGGGGGTTGTTCGATACTGCTTTCCCTTGCGCACCAGCCCGGCGCCGGTGGTGCGCCCCGGCAGTTCCCAGCCCGCGGCGCGGTAGCAGCCGCCGTGGAATCGCTGCGGATCGACAAAGGTCTCCAGCAGCACGGGGCGAAATCCCCAGCGTTGCATCCAGTCATCACCGGCCTGGTGCGCCAGTTTCCCGAGCACATGACTGGCCAGGTTTGGAACTTTGACCCAGGGAAAGATCAGAAAGCGGTTGTTGTTGAGCACCCACGGCAGGTTCCTCAGCCGTTGCCGCGCATCCCAGCCGATCCAGCGGTCACGCGCTCCCAAGGATTTGGCGGCTCCGCTGAGCAGAATGCAGCCTAATCGACGGGATCCGGACTCAATAAAATAACGCTGGCGGTAGCCGAACGGCTTCTTGTAACCCAGATAGTGATAACGCTGGACATACTCGTTCCACAGCGACTGATCAGTTTTGTTGTCAAGGGAAACCAACTCTACCGGTTCAAGTGCTGCCAGAGACATTTCCAGCGATGGTTGCGGGGCGCTACGCGCGCTCATCGTGATGGGGGGGCTTTGCAATTTCCGGCCATGGTGGATATAGGCCTCTTGCAATGCCGGTAAACAGATAATCCCGTCATCCTGTAATTGATTGAGGAGTTTGGTGCAAGCATCTATCTTCGGCCGACCGGCCGGCGTCAGCCATTCGAGTGTTTCACACAAGGTGAGGATAATCTCGTGGCGGGATAAGCTGAAAAAGCGTTCCAGGATGGTGCGGATGTGGTCAATATCTTCAGAAAAGATCTCTCGATCTCCCTGGATCATGACCGGTTGTGACAGCTGTGACATGGAATGCAAATCCGTGATGACAACGACTCACGGTCAATCATGCCATCTTGATTTGTTGCTGTCTACTATTATTTGCGAAATGCTTTTTTCGAAAATACTGTAAGCTCTTGATTTGTCGTAGGCTAAAAAGTCATGCGTCAGGGCTGGGAATCTCTTCAGGAATTGGGACAAATCGGATTAAAGTAGGAAAATGAG
>DAOUQU010000197.1 GCA_030625445.1 Gammaproteobacteria bacterium | reverse complement strand
CAGTTTGGGGCCTTTTGCAGCCCAGTCGCGGGATGAACCGGAGCCGTACTCCTTGCCGGCAATGACGATCGCCGGTACACCATCGTCGATGTAGCGCATGGCGCCGTCATAGATAGACATCTGCTCACCCGATGGCTGATGTCGGGTGACGCTGCCCTCGGTCCCCGGGGCCAACTGGTTGCGCAGGCGGATATTGGCGAAGGTTCCGCGCATCATCACCTCGTGGTTGCCGCGACGTGAGCCATAGGAGTTGAAGTCTTTGGGATCGACGCCATGCTGCTGCAGATACTCGCCCGCCGGGGCATCCGCCTTGATCGCGCCGGCCGGTGAGATATGATCCGTGGTGATGGAGTCTCCCAGCAGCGCCAGGCAGCGTGCGCCGCTGATATCGCTGACGGCATCGATCTCCTTGCTCATGCCGGTGAAGTAGGGCGGATTGCGGATATAGGTGGACTCCTCGTCCCATTCAAATACTTGTTTCGCAGGTGCATCGAGTCCCTGCCAGCGCTCATCACCGTCATAGATATCGGCGTAGGCGCTGATGAAAGAGTCACGATCCAGATTGGCAGCGACGGTGTCGTTGACCTCCTGCTGGGTTGGCCAGATATCTTTCAGATAGACCGGATTGCCGTCGGCATCTTCTGCCAGCGGCTCATTGTAGGGGTCGATATCCATACGTCCGGCAATCGCATAGGCGACAACCAGCGGTGGTGAGGCCAGGTAGCTCATGCGCACCTCGGCATGTACGCGACCCTCGAAGTTGCGATTGCCGGAGATCACCGAGGCGACACTGAGATCCCCTTCGGAAATTGCTTTGGAGACAGGCTCCGGCAGCGGACCGGAGTTGCCGATGCAGACGGTGCAGCCGTAACCGACATTATAAAACCCCAGCTGCTTGAGAGAATCCATCAATCCGGACTTCTCCAGATATTCGGTCACCACCATGGAGCCAGGGCCAAGAGATGTCTTCACCCAGGGTTTGACGCTGAGGCCTCTCTCGACTGCTTTTTTGGCAACCAGTCCGGCGCCCAGCATCACCGAGGGGTTGGAGGTATTGGTGCAGGAGGTGATGGCGGCAATGACGACCGAGCCATCGTCCAGTTTGACCTCTTCGCCATTGATGGTCGTGGTGACGGCCTTGCTGCTGATATTGCGTTCTTTCTTAATATCAGCCAGCGCTTTGGCAAACTCCTGCTTGCTTTCGGAGAGCAGCACGCGATCCTGCGGGCGTTTGGGGCCGGCCATCGACGGCACGATGGTTGAGATATCCAGCTCAAGAGTTTCCGAGTAGGTTGCCTCGGGTGTCTTATCTGTATGGAATATTCCCTGTGCTTTCGCATAGGCTTCCACCAGTGCGATTTGCTCATCAGAACGCCCGCTCAGGCGCAGGTAGCTGAGCGTCTCTGCGTCGATCGGGAAGAGCCCGCAGGTGGCGCCATACTCCGGCGCCATGTTGGCGATCGTCGCACGGTCGCCCATCGGCAGGGTGCTGATCGCGGGGCCGTAGAATTCGACAAATTTTCCCACCACGCCATGTTTGCGCAGCATCTCCACGATAGTCAGTACCAGGTCGGTAGCTGTTGTTCCTTCAGGCAGTTCGCCTGTCAGTTTGAAACCGACGGCTTTGGGGATCAACATCGAGACGGGCTGTCCCAGCATCGATGCCTCCGCCTCGATACCGCCGACGCCCCAGCCGAGTACGCCGAGGCTGTTGACCATGGTGGTGTGGGAGTCGGTGCCAACGAGGGTGTCGGGATAGGCCTGCAGTACGCCGTTGTTCTCCTGGCCCATCACCACGCGCGCCAGGAACTCCACATTCACCTGGTGCACGATACCTGTATCCGGCGGCACCACCTTGAAGTTGGAGAATGCCTGCTGACCCCACTTTAGAAACTGGTAGCGCTCTTTGTTGCGCGAGAACTCCAGCTCGGCATTCTTGCCGAAGGCGTCGCTGTTACCGAAGAAGTCTACCTGCACAGAGTGGTCGATCACCAGTTCGGCTGGCTGCAGCGGGTTGATCTTTTCTGGATCACCACCCAGTGCCTTCATGGCGTCACGCATTGCAGCCAGGTCGACAACGGCGGGAACGCCGGTAAAATCCTGCATCAGCACGCGTGCAGGGCGGTACTGGATCTCTGTGGAAGGCTCCGCAGCCGGATCCCAGTTGGCGATGGCTTCGATGTCGCCTTTTTCGACGGTCACACCATCTTCGTGGCGCAACAGGTTTTCCAGCAGGATCTTCAGCGAGAAGGGGAGTCTCTCACTGCCTGCAACGGCGTCGATTTTATAAATTTCGTATTGATTGCCCGCAACATCGAGCGTGGATTTGGCATTGAAACTATTCATGGGGATTCAGGATGTCAGTAGAAGAATTTGCAGGGTGAGACTATACCATAGAGGAGCTGGAATCCGCCTCATTAGCCCTGTTTTTAACCACAGATGCACACAGATGATTTCTGGAAATTCGCCGGTCTAACTCCCTCTCCCTTTGGGAGAGGGCTGGGGTGAGGGTACTTCAGGTAACTCTTCTGATATTTGTTCAAGCACACTGTGAAATTCTCCCAATATCTCATGGTTCCAGAAACGTATGACCCTGTATCCCATACTTTCAAGCATGGCGGTTCGTCGAGTGTCGTATGCAGTCTGATCTGCGTGCTGCCCCCCATCAGCCTCAATAATCAATTTGGCTTCTATGCATACAAAATCAACAATGTACGGTTCAATTACTGCCTGGCGTCTAAACTTATATCCATTCAGTCGACGGCCCCGCAGCTGTTTCCATAAAGCACATTCTGCATCACTTGCTTGGCGGCGTAGTTTGCGGGCCCGTGTCAACATGCTTTCAGATCCCCTCACCCTAGCCCTCTCCCGGAGGGAGAGGGGACGGTTTGGTCGCAGATTCATCCCATGAAATACTCTCACCAGCATTGATCCACAGTTGCTGCCGGACCCTTTTTGCCGGTTGATGTCAACGTGAAGGATGGACACTTGCTGTCATTGACCTGGAGGCCGGTTGCCGTCGCGGTTAATGTGTAGCTTTGATCGCTATTCGACAATGTGACCGCAAGGCTGTAATAGCCATGTTCGGTGTGAGATGAGCCCGTTATGCGTATCGGCGTGGCATCCTTGTATGAAGAGTCATTGTTCGCGTAATAGCGCTCCATACCTGCGGCAAGATCCTGCAACTCCCTGGTGGCTTCGCCGCGTCTGGTTTTGGTCATGAACGAGTGATAGCTTGGATAGGCCAGGGTTGAAAGGATCGCCACGATGGCGATTGTGACAAGCAGTTCGATGAGGGTGAAACCAGCGTCAGCATAGCGCCTTTTGTACATACCTATTGCTCCAGATCGATCCAGGACTGGCGTGCTTCGGTCTGTTTTTTGTCGAGGTGCGGTATCAGTTCATAGGGAGCGTCGGATATGGCATCGTCATCATCCGTTCCGCCTTCGTCAGTAACCACCGGAGGTTTTCCACGTTTGTGCTTGTACGCTTCATAAAAAAAGAGGAA
The DNA here is from genome assembly GCA_030625445.1 of Gammaproteobacteria bacterium. Taxonomy (GTDB): domain Bacteria; phylum Pseudomonadota; class Gammaproteobacteria; order Chromatiales; family Chromatiaceae; genus Sva-25. Next base: position 261 of record DAOUQU010000197.1, on the reverse strand, counting down.
CTTTTCGAGGTCGAATTCTCCGGGTTCATCTGCGATTTCATTTTCAATTGCCTCACACTCCGGAGTTGCCGCCAGGGTAACTGCTGTCACATGACTATTTTCGTAGGTGGAAGAGACGCAGCCGTTGTCATCAATCTCCCTGATTAACTCCCCGATCTCATCTGAAAAAGCAGGGAAAAACCCGGTTGCTTCCTGATCGCAATAGAGTACACAGCTGTAGTTGATGGCATTGAGGTAGACGCCATTTTGACCATTCGCGAT